>JALVNE010000352.1 GCA_027026755.1 Sedimenticola sp.
GCTGACCCTTGGCGATTTCCTGCAGCTTGAGCTTTTCACCTTCACCCAGCAGCTGCAATTGCTTCTTGGTGAACTCGGCGGCGCGCTGCTTGATTTCGGCTTCCACCAGCTTGGCCTGCTGGTCGGCCGTGGCCCGTTCGCGCTCCACCTTGATACGCTCGCGCTGGGCGTCCTGTTCCCGCTTGTAGGTTTCCTTGAGCTGCGTGGCCAGTTGCTCCCGCAGGGTGGCCACCAGCAGTTCCGGGGGAATGGCGGGCTCGCCCATGCGCACTTCCTGGATGGTCACGCCAGCCTTCAGGCCCTCGGGAATGATGACCCGTTCGACCTCGTCCACGATCTCGGCCCGTTTCTCCACGAAATCCATGACCTTGCGCCCGGGTTCGCCGCCGATGGTGCGCAGAATGTCGCGTATGGCGGGGGTGATGATGTTGTCTTCCACTTGTTGCAGTCCGCCCACGGCGGCCACCACCTTGGGTGCGTTGGCGGGGCTCACGGCCACCACCACGCGCATGTCCACGGGAATCACCCAGCCTTCCACGCGCACGTTGATGGCCTTGTCTGCTGCATCGGGCGGCACGGGTACTTCGAAGGATTCCTCTGTCTGCCGGATTTTGCCTTCATCGGTGACCGTCAGGTTGATGCGGCGGGCCTTGTAGCCGCCCTTGTACACCCATGTCATGAGGCGGGTGGGAATGATGGTGGGGACGAAAGCCAGGCTGTTCAGGTAGTAACGCCCCGGCGGCAGGGATTCGTCCCATACGCCGATACAGCCCTTGGGCACCAGGGGCTGGGCCACCTCCTTGCCGCCGGTGCCGGTGACGTCCGCCGGGTTGGGGCAGTCTTTGTCCGTGGTCTTGACGTTGCTGCGGATCACTGCCACGTGGCCGGTCTTCACGTCCAGAGCCGGTCGGGGCGTGACATGGAACAAATAGGGATTGAGACGGTACTTGCCGGGCTTGAGGACGTTGTATTGAGGGCCCTTCTGGCCGCCGTGGGTGAGGAAATAGGTGGCGTCCAGCATCTTGTCTTCCTCCCCCTTGGGCCAGGGTCTGGCGAGGAAGGAGTCAGCTTCCAGAGGTGCGCCATCCTTGGTGGACAGCAGGCCATATTTGCCCTGGGGAATCTCGATCACCGGGTGGAATTCGATGTCGTTCATGATGCGGATGAACAGCTCGAAGTGAAAACCCGGGCCAAGGATGCGCGCCTGGGGGCCCTTCTGGCCGTCCAGGGCCACGATGTGGCCGTTGGGCAGATCGTTGGCCATGTAGATGCGCTCCAGGGTGGCCAGTTCATCGCCGTCCACATAGACGAAGGAGCGGGACAGGAAGCCGGTGATGCCCGCCATGATGAGCATGGCAGGAAGCACCAGGGTGAACATGGGACCCCGCCGGCGCATGAAGCCGGCATCGGCTTCTCCCAGCTCCGAGCCTTTGCCGGGCACGCGGGACAACAGCAGCATGCTGATGCCGGCGACGATGAAGATTACGGACAGAGTAAAGGTAAGCATGGTTCCACCTCCCTTGGGGATATTGCTTGTTGTCGTGGTGTGGTGCCGGTTCTGGCGGTCAGCGTTCCAGGTTGCTGATTTCCCGGTCCAGGTCGTAACGATCGGACGTCACATAGGCTTCCAGGCGGCTGAGCTTGCGTTCCAGCTTGCGAAAACGGTAACGGGTATCGGCCAGGGTGTCCTTGGGGGACTTGCGGTACTTGCGCCAATACTGCTCTTCCGTCTTGTCATCGTACAAATCCTTTGGTTTCTTCGGCAGGAAGAAGGCGGCGGCTATGTACAGGGCTACCGTTGTTACGCTGAACAGGATGGCGGCAACGATGGTGGTGAAGCGCACCGCGTCCACGTTCCATGAGAAGTAGTCCGCCAGGCCGGCGCATACGCCGGCGATCTTGCCGTTGTCCGGATCCCGGTAAAGTCTGTCATGGCAACCGAAGTCACAGCTCATGATTTGTTCCTCCAGTCGGGGGCTTCCCGATCGAGTATGGTTTCCAGGGATTCCACCCGCCGTTCCAGTTTCTCCGACAGCTGCCAGAGTTCGGCCAGCGTTTCCTCGTCAGCCTTGGACAGCGCTTTGCTGGCCCGTGACTTGTACCAGTAGTGCAGTATCAGCCACAGGGGGAGGACGACTACGGTGAAGAAAAACGCCACGATGACGGTTATGTCGTAATCCATGTCATTCGTCCTCGTCGAGATTGCGGAACTGGCGTTTCAGTTCATAGTTTTCGTCGGTGACGATGCGTTCCAGTATGCGGATGCGTTCTTCCATTTCGTCGATGCGGGACAGCAGGCGCTGCCGCTCCTCGCTGGATGCGTCGATGTCGCCGCGACTGTCGAGATAGTGCTTGATGACACCGCCGAGAATGGCAAGGGCGACGATGATGACGGTCATCTCGAATGGGTTCATGGGTTCTTTCCTCTGGGCGGGTTACTGGTGCTTTTCCGACAGGCGGGACTTCAGCTTGTTCAGCTCGTCCTCGATTATATCCTCCGCCTCCAGCTCGGCGAACTGGTCTTCCAGGCTGGGGTCGCGCCCCAGGTCGTAGGATTCCACCTTGCCTTCCATGTGCTCCATTTTCTGCTCCACGGACTCGAATCGGGCCAGGGCGTCGTCGATGCGGGAATCGTGCAGCTTCTCCCGGGTGCGTAGGCGGCCGGAAACCGTGGTGTGCTTCATCATCATGGCCTTGTGGCGCGCCTTGGCGTCGTCCAGCTTCTTCTGAAGCATGGCTGTGTCCTGGTTGAGCTGGGCCAGCTGCTCCTCCAGCAGTTCCAGTTCATGTTCCATGGCATCCGCCGTGGTTTCCAGATTGTGTTTCTCCTTGAGGGCGGCTCGCGCTAGGTCCTCCCGGTCCTTGGACAGGGCCAGCTCGGCCTTGCGCTGCCATTCCTGGATTTCCCGCTGCATCAGGTCGATGCGGCGGCGCAGCTTTTTCTTTTCTGCAATGGTGCGGGCGGCGTCCGAGCGTACCTCTACCAAGGTGTCCTCCATTTCCTGAATGACCAGGCGGATGATCTTTTCCGGGTTCTCCGCCTTGTCCAGCATGGCGGTGATGTTGGAGTTGATGATGTCATGCAGTCTGCTGAAGATGCCCATTTTTTGCGTTCCTCTAGATGTGTAAGGTTAAGGATTCGTTGTGCCGGCTGTTCTGAAATCCCCAACTGTTATCGGTGGATTATCTGCACGGTCGGCGTGCTGCTCCATCGGTACCGTCCTCTGGGGGAATTCGGTCAGGGTGCCGGTTTCCGGAGTGAAGTTCTGTTCGGCCAGTTGCCGGGAAACCTGCCGGCTCCAGTCCATGTCGTGAACCAGACGGATGCTCATGGCTTTCAGGGCTTCCTCGCCCTGTTCGACGATCTCCTGTTGCAGGTTTTGCGGTGCTTCCCCCGCGACAGCTGCCATGGGGGCCGCGGTTGCAATCATGCCTGCAAGGAACATGGCCTTTACTGTTCTGATGTTGTTCATGTGCTTCTCTCTCATAAGGATCTCGTAAAAGCCCTTCCTTGGGCTTTCACGACTCGGGATCGGAAAAGTGCGATTTTCCGATTCCTCCATTTTCAATGGCTTACAGCCATCGAAAATGGCGATGCGTCCCTGCATCGCGGAGGCTGTCGCCTTTTGCGACACCCTCCTTGGTGAAGTATCTGTAATGCTTGTCTATGGATATACAGGAAGTGTGCCAACTGGGGACATTTTGCTGTAAGTGTTTGATATTGAATGTTATTCCTTAGTTTTTCGGGGTTTCTGGCGCATGACTGAATGGTTGTTATTAATCAATTAATGATAAAAATAGTTAAGTATTGTCTGTTATTGCTAAATTATGCTACGCTCTGATCATGCCAGCCCATCAACAGCCCATCGGTCAGTCCCCCCCATTCCTGGAAACCCTGGAGCGGATATCCTCTGTGGCGCCTTTGTCCAAACCGGTGCTTATCATCGGAGAGCGGGGCACGGGCAAGGAGCTGATGGTGGAGCGCCTGCATTTTCTGTCCTCCCGCTGGGAGAACGTGCTGGTGAAGGTCAACTGCGCCGCCCTGCCGGAAACCCTGCTGGAATCCGAACTCTTTGGTTACGAGGCGGGCGCCTTCACGGGGGCGGGCAAGCGCCATGCCGGGCGTTTCGAGCGGGCGGATGGCGGCACCCTGTTCCTGGACGAGATCGCCAGCATGTCCCTGCGCCTGCAGGAAAAGCTGCTGCGGGTCATCGAGTATGGTGAGTTCGAGCGAGTGGGTGGGGATGCCACCCTGAGCGTGGACGTGCGGGTGGTGGGGGCTGCCAACGTGGATCTGCCGGCCATGGCGGCGCGGGGCGAGTTTCGCGCCGATCTGCTCGACCGCCTGAGTTTCGATGTCATCACCCTGCCGCCCCTGCGTTTCCGGGAGGAGGATATTCCCCTGCTGGCCGAGCAGTTTGCCCTGGGCATGACCCGGGAACTGGGCAGGCCGTATTTTGCCGGCTTTTCCGAAGCGGCCCTGGCCCGGATGCGGGCCTATGAATGGCCGGGCAATGTGCGGGAGCTGAAGAACGTCGTGGAGCGGGCGGTGTACCGGGCGCCGCCGGATGAGCCCGTCATGGAACTGGAATTTGATCCCTTCGCGTCTCCCTGGAAGCCCGTGGCAGCTGCTGAAGAAAGTGAGCAGAAACCGGCAGAAACGTCAGTAGAGACTGCGGCCTTGGTGGAGGAGTTGCCGGGCGATTTCAAGGCCCATGTGGCGGCCTATGAAGAACAGCTCTTGCGCCGGGCCCTGGAAGTAAACCGCTTCAATCAGCGCCGCACAGCACAAGCCCTGGGCTTGACCTATGCGCAGCTGCGGGGATATCTGAAGAAATATGGCATTTCCGCCAAGTCCCCTTAGATGTGGGAATATATCTGTAGCTCCCTCCCGCGTGCGGGGGAGGGGGAAGGCGCTGAGAATGCAGGTCGGACTTCAGTCCGACATTTCCGGCGGTGGCATCTCTGTCGGGCTGAAGCCCGACCTACGGCCTGGAGATGCGCCGCTCCGGCCCATGACCTCCATGGATGGAGGAAATGCTGGAACTGTCAGGAACAGTTCCAGTGCCATGGCCTCTCGCGGCATACACTCCATCCCTGGAGATAAAAAACCCCGCTCACAGGGCGGGGTTCTTGCAGCCTGATCTCTGTAAAGAGGCTTACTTGATCTTGGCTTCCTTGTACATCACGTGCTTGCGCGCCTTGGGATCATATTTCTTGATCTCCATCTTGCCGGTCTGGGTGCGCTTGTTCTTGGTGGTGGTGTAGAAATGTCCGGTGCCTTCGCTGGACACCAGGCGGATTTTTTCACGAACTGCCTTTGCCATGATCTTCTCCCTTAAACCTTTTCGCCACGGGCGCGGATTTCCGCGAGAACGGCGTCTATACCCTTCTTGTCGATGGTGCGCATGCCTGCGGCGGTGACGCGCAGGCGAACCCAGCGCTGCTCGCTCTCCACCCAGAAACGATGGTAATGGAGGTTGGGCAGGAAACGACGGCGGGTCTTCCTGTGGGAGTGGGAAACATTGTTTCCGGTAACCGGGCGCTTGCCTGTGACCTGACACACTTTGGACATGGTTCTAGCCTCGAATCAACTGGTTCAACATGCCCAAGAATGAACTCGGGCCGCATAAAGACGCGCATTTATACCAGAGAGGCGCTGTGATGGCAACCTTTCTTTGGGCTGCAGGGTGACCCCAGTGGGATGATTCTGAATCGAGCAGGCGCTGCGGTCCAGCCTTGTGTGGAGTATATTGAAAGTTCAGGGTCTTGTTTCGGGAGAACCGGAGAAAATGTGCATTGTTTCAAGGATGGTGGGCGGCTTGTTGTTGATTGCTGCAGTGATCGCAGGGGGCTGCAGCGACCAGGCGGAGAACAGACAGGCAACGCCAGAGGTGGCCAGGTTGCTGCGTATGGTGCCTGTGGATACGCCGTATGTGTTGGTATCGGCGCGCAAGAAAAATTTACCGCCGGTGTTGGTGGATAAGATGCTCCAGTCACAGAATTTGAGCGCGGAACGGCGAAAACAACGCATGGACAATGCCCTTGAAAACTGGCGTGCAGCGGGGGTTCTGAATGAGGATATCGCCGAAAAACTGCAGCGTCTTTCATATGCCCTGATCGAGGAAACGGCAGGAAAATATTCGTTGGAAGGCTGGCATTCTTTGGGACTGGAACCGAACCCTCATGGCCTGTTATATGGACTTGGTATATTTCCTGTTTTCTGGCAGGAAATTTCAGACCAGGAAAAACTGAACGCCTTTTTGGCGCGTGTCGAGACCCGCAGTGGCCTGATTGCCGAGAAACGCCAGTGGAAGAACCAGGCCTATCGTCACCTGGCGCTGGGGTCAGTTTCAGTGCTGGTGGCTCTGCGGGAAGGATATCTGGTTGTGGCGGTACTGCCTGCGGGGAAAGCAACTGACCTGCTAACCAGAGTCTTTGGCATGGAGCGGCCGCAACATTCCCTGGCGGATGGCAAGTTTGCCCAGATGGCCCGGGAGCGGGGGTTTCCCGGCTATATGGAAGGTTACTTGGATTCCCTACAGATGTTGAGGGCGGTACGCAAAGCGGAAGCGCAGGGGGAATTCCCTCAGTGGCTGCCCTCCGACTGCCAGAACCTGGCTGAAGGCATTGCCCGGAATATTCCCTTGCTGAGCTTCGGGCTGACAGGCGTCAGCGAGCAGCGCTGGCAATTCTCCATGACGGTGGAAACTGCGGCGGAGATCACCTCCCGCTTGCAGAAAATTCCGGCTGCGGTGCCTGGGCTGGGTGAAAACAGCCAGGCAATGCTGAATATCGGTGCGGGTGCGAATATTCCACATTTGCGGGATGCTATCAACAGCAGTCTGCGCTATGTCATCAAGGCGGGAAAAACGTGCAGTCTGATAGATGAAGGATTTCTGACCGGGGTGATTCAGGTGGTGAGCATGGGCCTGAATCCCATGCTGGCAGGCATCCATGGTTTCAATATGAATCTGGATGTGCTGGAGATCGATCCTGAAACCATGAAAACCAATAAACTGGAAGGCCAGGTCCTGCTGGCAGTCATAGAACCGGGCGGCCTGCTGGGGTTTTTGTCTTCTATGGTGCCGGAACTCAACCGGTCGCCCATCCCCTTGGATGGTACACCGGTCAGTCTGCCGTTGAGGCGCAAGCTGCCGGTATCTGCCCCGCTGTTTGTGGCGGCCAAAGGGGAAGCGCTGGTAGCAGCCATAGGGGATGAGGCCCGGGCCAAGGTAAGACAGGCCCTGGCTGCGCCGGTCAGCCATCCGTCTCCATTGTTTGCCCTGAGTTTCGATTTACCCAGGATGCTGCCGCTCATATTGCTGTTGGAGAAACAATCCCTGCAAACCCAGGAACAGGCGCTGCAGGATCTGGAAGCGCTTGCTGCCGGGGGGGAGGCGGACGCTGAGTCCCTGCAGGACAGTATCCAGTCCTTGAAGAAGACCGTGGAACAGTTACGGCGCAATCAAGAGAATGCACAAGAGATGTTTGCCGAAATCGTTCGGATCTATCGCAGAGGTGGAATGTGGATATATGTCACTGATCACGGTTTGGAGCTGCGTCTCATTTATGATCTGAAACAGGAGTAGAATTCGGTTTGCCACGGGAGGCAAGTGGAATGAATCAGGCACCCAAAACCTTTGTGCTGGGGGAAACCCGGGGAGAGCAGCGTATTGCCGGTGTGGAGGCAATGCGCCAGCATAGCTGCGCCATGGCGGAGGGTTGCCGGCGCCGGCTGCTGGTCTATTCGCACCGCCTGAACCCGGAGATCTACAACCAGGGTTGTTTCGTGGAAGCAGTAAGGCAGCTCATCATCCGTCATGCCAATACCCGCATCCGGCTGTTGGTCGCCGATACCACGGAACTGGGCAGAGGCGGACACCGCTTGGTGCAGTTTGCCCAGGACATGGCCAGTAGCGTGGAGATCCGCCGCCGCGCCCCGGAGTTCGATGGCGATTTGCGCAGTTTCCTTCTGGCGGACGAAAGTGGCTATATCCTGCGCAATCTCTGGCATGACCTGAACAATGCGCGGGGCAGCTATTACGATCCGCCGCGAGTGCGCAATCTTGCCGAGGAGTTCATGCAGGCCTGGGAACAGAGTGAGCCTGATCCCGCCTTGCGCCGTCTTGCCTTATAGATTCAAGGACAGCGCCATTTTCGATGGCCGTAAGCCATTGAAAATGGAGGAATCGGAAAATCGCACTTTTCCGATTCCGAGACGTGAAAGCCCAGGGATGGGCTTTTACGACATCCTCCGCGATGCAGGGATGCATCGCCATTTTCGATGGCCGTAAGCCATTGAAAATGGAGGAATCGGAAAATCGCACTTTTCCGATTCCGAGACGTGAAAGCCCAGGGATGGGCTTTTACGACATCCTCCAAAGGGTAGAGGAAACGTCCAGGAGCCGCGGTGGCGCATGATTTCACGCCATGGCGTTGGCCTGGAATAACTCCCTCCCCCGCTCGCGGGGGAGGGTTGGGGAGGGGGTGAGGAAGTTTCATTCTTCCCTCACCCTGGCCCTCCGTTCGTGGCCGGAACGGGGCTACAGCATGCCTCGCTCCGCCAGGGAAACACAGTGGTCATGGCCAATGACGATGTGATCCAGTACGCGGATGTCCACCAGGGCCAGGGCTTCTGTGAGCCGCTGGGTGATATGCGCGTCGGCCCTGCTGGGTTCCGCCACGCCTGAGGGGTGGTTGTGAGCGAAGATCACCGCCGCGGCATTGTGATGCAGGCAGCGCCGCAACACCTCCCGGGGATAGACGCTGGCGCCGTCTATGGTGCCCTGGAACAGCTCCTCGAAAGCAATCACCCGGTGACGGTTGTCCAGGAAGACGCAGGCGAAGACCTCGTGGGGGTAGGATTGCAAACGGGTGCGAAGGTAGCGCCGGGTGGCCTCGGGCGATGTCAGCACATCGTTTCTTGCCAGTGATTCCCCCAGGTGGCGGTGGGCCATTTCCAGCACCGCCTGAAGCTGGCAGAACTTCGCGTCTCCCAGCCCCGGCATGGCGCAGAAGCTTTCCCGGTCGGCTGCCAGCAATGGCTGCAGGCCACCAAATTCTTGCAACAGGTCACGGGCAAGATCCAGGGCGCTTCTGCCCCTGGTGCCGGTTCTGAGAAAGATTGCCAGGAGTTCCGCGTCGGAAAGCGACTTCGCTCCCGAACGCAGCAGTTTTTCCCTTGGCCGTTCCTGGGCCGGCCAGTCCGTGATCGCCATTTCTTCAAATCCCTGAAGTATCGAAATTCCGGTTGTCCCGGTGCCTTGCCCATGCAGGCAGCCACAGTATACTCCAGGGGCCCGACGGGCTGGCAAGCTGGATTGGGCTACCCTCTTTGCACCGGTCACGGCATACAGGTACCCTATGGTCCAATCATTTTGTCTCACAGTTCTTGGTGATACGTGAAGGGCATTGAAACCGGAAACAATCTGTTGCTGGGAGTCACGGGCGGTATTGCTGCCTACAAGAGTGTCGAGCTGGCCAGGTTGTTTCGCAAGGCGGGCGTCAATGTCCGCGTGGTCATGACCGAAGCGGCCACGCGCTTCGTAGGGCCCATGAGCTTTCAGGCAGTGACCGGGCAGCCGGTGTCGGTGCGCCTGTTCGATGAGGAACACGAAGCGGCCATGGGGCATATCGAACTGGCGCGCTGGGCGGACCACCTGCTCATCGCGCCGGCCAGCGCTGATTTTCTCGCGCGCATGGCCCATGGCCTGGGTGACGACCTGTTGTCCACCCTCTGCCTGGCGACGCCTGCGCCGGTGACGGTGGCGCCGGCCATGAACATCAACATGTGGAAGCATGCGGCGACGCAGGCCAATCTCTCTCTGCTGGCGGAGCGGGGTGTGCAGCTGCTTGGGCCGGCCAACGGTGAACAGGCCTGCGGGGATACGGGGCCCGGACGCATGCTGGAAGCGGCTGAAATTGTTTCCCGGTTGATGTACCCTCGGAAAACCGGATTTTTCGCCGGAAAGCGGGTGCTTGTTACAGCGGGTCCGACTCGCGAAGCCGTGGATCCCGTGCGTTTCATCAGCAACAGAAGTTCCGGGAAAATGGGGTTTGCCCTGGCGCAGGCCTTCGCTGAACAGGGCGCTGAGGTGCTCCTGGTGACGGGCCCGGTGGTGCTGGAGACGCCAGCCGGGGTGCGGCGCATCGATGTCCAGTCCGCCCGGCAGATGCATGCGGCCGTGTTCGACAACCTGGAGGGGGTGGATGTGTTTGCCGCCTGTGCCGCAGTAGCCGATTACCGCCCCGAGAATCCGCCGGCCCAGAAGATCAAGAAGAACGCGGAGCGCATGGAGCTGACCCTGGTGAGGAACCCGGACATTCTCGCCGAAGTGGCTGCTCTGGAGAACGGGCCCTTCACCCTGGGGTTTGCGGCGGAAACCCGGGCGCTGGCGGACTATGCCAAAACCAAGCTGGCGAAAAAGGGGCTGGACATGATTGCAGCCAACCTGGTCGGGGAGGACCTGGGCTTCGAGGTGGAGCAGAACGCCTTGCTGATTCTCTGGCCTGGGGGAGAAGCAACACTGCCGGTGCAGGACAAGAAAAGTCTGGCGCGGGAGTTGATCGCGATCCTGGCCGAACAATACCAACGACGATGAGTATGGAATAAAACAGGGGAACTGCGTGAAAGGGGAGAAGGGGAAATGCTGAGAAAGAAAAAGAAGGATGAGGCGTCTGCTTCCGCAGGCAGTCCGCCGGCCACAACGGGCAGGCCGCACACCATATTCTATTATTTCATTCCTGTACTGGTCGTTGCGGCCCTTGCCGTTTCCGGCCTGATGGTGGGACAAAGCTGGCTCAGCGAGCGTAACGCCGCCGGCAAAGTGCGGGACGCGGCGGGATTCGTGGCAAAGACTTTTCAGCAGTATGTATCCGCAGTGGTGACCGGGAAAACGGACATGGTCAGGGTGGTCGCAGACAGTGGCTATGTTCGCAAAGCCCCATCCGGAGGTGATGAGGTCATGGCCAGAGTCGGGGAGACACTGAAGAAGAAACTGCCCGACGCCTTGTGGGTCCGTCTGCTTCCCGCCAGGGGCTGGGACGACGAGAAGATCCAGAAAACCCTGCACGGGAGTTTTGCAGCAGCCGAAATGTATCAGCAGCTTCGCCGCCGGGGGAAAATGGTGCCCGCCGAAGCGCTGAAGGATGCAAAGGGAAAGAGCTATTTCCTGCTTGCGATTCCCGTTACCAACGGTAGCGAACTCGCAGGCGTCCTGTTTGCGGCATTCCCCATGAAACTGGTGTCGGAAAGGTTCGGGGAATTCAGATCGGAGAATATCGGCCTGGTGCTGGAACAGGACAAGAACCTGCCCCTGCTCAGTGCCGGAAGGTCTGAGGGCAGCCAGATCGGGAGCCTCCCAGTATCAGGTACCCTGTGGAAAATCCGGTATTTCATGGGAGGCATTGCGGGCTTGTCCATTCCTGTGCTCGTGGGGCTTGCCCTGGGAAGTATTGCACTGCTTCTGCTCGCCATTTACTGGGTCTACCAGCAACTGAGGCGTGATTTCAATGCCGACATGGGCATGGTGGTGACCCTGGTAGATGCCACCCTCAAGAGAAAGGGGGCGGTTACCCAGGTGCCGCGACTGGTCGAGTCCCTGCCGGCGGTGGAGGTGCTCACGCGTTACGCCCAGGCGACACGTACCGCGGCCACTGCCGCGGAGCACAAGGACAACAAGGCGGGGCAGCCCAGCCTGGTGGCAAGCGACCTCGAGAAGTCCGCTTCCGAAGAGCCAGTACGCATTCCCGAAGAGAAATTGCCGGAATTTCTGTTCCGCGCCAGCCTGATCCGCGGGCGTGGCGGTATGGATATCGACGAGGAGATATCCAAGGCGGTTGGTCTGGTGCTGGGCAGCATGGTGCAGGAAGCGGGTGGCAATAGTATCTATGTGGGGCGCGACAACCGCTCGGGCAGCGATGCCTATTCTGCTTCGCTGGTTGCCGGCATTCTTGCTTCCGGTTGTGACGTGATAGACGCGGGGGTGGCTCCCATGCCCTTGTTGTCCTTTGCCTCCAGCGTATCCGCCACGACATCTGCGGTGCTGGTTACCGGCGGACACAATACATCGGATTTCAACGGTTTCAAGATCATTCTGGAGGGCAGGCCAATTTCCGATGAACAACTTCGGGAACTTCGTGGGCGCATGATGAATGGAGAATCCCGGCGTGGCGTGGGGCAGCTGGACAGCCGGGAGTTGAGTGGTGAATACCTGCACACGGTGCTGGAAGACGTTCAGCTCATAGAAGGCATGAAGGTGGTGCTGGACTGCGGCAATGGCATCACAGGCGCTTTGGCCACCCGTATGCTGGAGGGCTTGGGCTGTGAAGTGACCTCCCTGTTTTGCGAATCCGATGGCAACTATCCCAACCATCCCCCGGACCCCTCCAATCCGGACAATCTGAGCGCCTTGTGCGCGGAAGTACGGACAGCGGGGGCGGACATGGGACTGGCTCTCGACGCGGATGGCGATGCGCTGGCCATCGTGGATGAGAAGGGGCAGGTGATGACCACGGACCAGCTCATCATGATGCTTGCCGTGGATATCATCCGCCGGCATCCCGGAGCCGATATCATTTATGACGTTGCCAGCAGTGCCAGCCTGGCTGCAACCATCCTGGCCAATGGCGGGCGCCCCATCATGTGGAAAACCGGACATGGACACATGAGGGACAAGCTGGAAGAAACTGGCGGACTGCTGGCGGGCGAACAGACGGGGCACATCTACATAAAGGAGCGCTGGCATGGCTTCGACGATGGTCTGTATGCCGCGGCGCGTCTCATGGAGATTATTTCCATCGAGTCTGTGCCAGTCTCCAGCGCCTTTGCCGAGTATCCTCCTGCCCTGGCCACACCGCTGATCCGGCTGGAGACGCCGGCGGGGAAGGCCGGGCGGATCGTCGAGTACTTCCGCAACAAAGGCAATTTTGCCGATGCTGATATCATGGACATGGACGGCCTGCGCGTGGAGTATTCCGAAGCATGGGGGCTGGTGCGTGCCTCCAACACGGAATCGGCCCTGGTATTCCGTTTCGAAGCAAGCAGCGACGAGGCACTGGAACGCGTCAAGAGCCAGTTCAGGGACTTGCTCAGGGAAGCAGCCCCGGAGTTGTCCGCGCCATTTTGAGCCCGGGTTCCCAACAGGATGGTCGCCAGTTATCCAATCACGAGTAGCTGTTTGATATGAGTCTGACACCAGAAGCTGCCACCAACGTGGCCCGTGTACTTGCGGAAGCGCTGCCCTATATTCGCCGATTCCGTGGCAAGACCATCGTCATCAAGTACGGTGGCAATGCCATGGTGGACGAGGAACTGAAGAACAGTTTTGCCCGGGACGTGGTGCTCATGAAGACCGTGGGCATCAATCCGGTGGTGGTGCATGGTGGCGGACCGCAGATCGGCAATCTGCTGGAGCGCCTGGGCAAGGAGAGCCAGTTCATCAGTGGCATGCGGGTCACGGATTCCGAAACCATGGACGTGGTGGAAATGGTTCTTGGTGGGCTGGTCAACAAGGATATCGTCAACCTCATCAACCGCCATGGTGGTGCTGCCGTCGGTCTCACGGGCAAGGATGGTGATCTGATTCGCGCGCGCAAGCTGAAAGTGTCGGCGACACCACAGGACGGGGGTGCCCCCGACCTGGATATCGGCCATGTGGGAGAAGTGGAAAGCATCGACGCATCGGTGGTGGACATGCTGGTACAGGGGAATTTCATTCCTGTCATTGCGCCCATTGGGGTGGGCGAGGATGGACACTCCTACAACATCAACGCGGACCTGGTGGCCGGCAAGGTGGCGGAGGTGCTGCGGGCGGAGAAGCTCATACTGCTCACCAATACCAAGGGCCTCCTGAGCAAGGAGGGGGGGCTGCTCACCGGCCTTTCTCCCGCCCGGGTGGATGAGCTGATTGCCGATGGCACCATACACGGCGGCATGCTGCCCAAGATACGCTGTGCCCTGGAGGCGGTGCGTGGCGGCGTCACCACCTCTCATATCATCGACGGAAGGGTGAAACATGCTGTCATGGTGGAACTGTTCACCGATGAGGGGATTGGAACCCTCATTGGCTGATCATGGCAGGTAAACGCAAGCAGGCCATCCTGGAAGCCCTGGCCAGGGAACTGGAAGCGCGCCCCGGCGGCAGGATCACCACGGCCGGACTGGCGCGGGCCGTGGGGGTGTCGGAAGCGGCGCTCTATCGCCATTTTCCCAGCAAGGCGCGGATGTATGAAGGGCTGATCAGCTTCGCGGAAGACGGCATCTTTTCGCGCATCAATCAGATCATGGAAGAAGACAGGGAAACCCGCCAGCGCTGCGCCAGGGTGTTGTATCTGCTGCTGGGCTTTGCCGAGCGCAACCCCGGCATCGTGCGCGTACTGCTGGGTGACGCCTTGGTGGGAGAGCACGAACGGCTCCACGAGCGTATCCAGATGTTCTTCGAACGGCTGCAGATGCAGTTCCGGCAAATCCTGCGCGAGGCCAGGCTGCGCGATGACGTGGTACTGCCGGTATCTTCGGAAGCCGCCGCCGAGATCCTGGTGGTCTATGTCGAAGGGCGTATGCAGCAGTTCCTGCGCACCCGCTTCAAGGTTTCCCCCCTGTCCGGCTGGGAGGCGGATTGGGGCATCATCGACCGGGGCCTGTTTTCCTGAACAGAAGCAGGACATCCGCCGCCATGGCGGCTATTTTCCTGCCTCCTTCAGTATGCTGGGCCGGAAGCTTTCCCTGAGGCGCAGGGCGTCCTTGCGGGTGCACCAGGTATCCGTGGCGACTTTCTTCTTGCACTGGATATCCAGGAAGATGATTTCCGCGTCGGAATCCTCGGTCTTCAGCCGTGACACGGTAAGACTCAGATCCTTGTCGTCCCTTGGCGGTTGCGTGATGAAAATATGATCGGCGTCCACATACACGGGTGTGGTGGCATGCTTCTTGGCGAATTCCTTGGCCTTCGCCCACAGCCTGTCGCATTGGGCCGTGGTGTCGCAATGCAGCACGGTCTTGACGATGGCTTCATCATTTGCATTGGACTTCTTGGCAGTCGCCTTGGGCTGGTTTTCTTCCTTGAGCTTGCGCAGTTCCCGGAACCGCTTGAGGTCCAGGGCATATTTGGCGCGGATTTGTTTCTTGCCGTTTTCCTGGCGCAGAATGGAAGCGTAGTTCTCGTTGATCTCCTTGCGGGTATTTTCAATGCCTTTTTTCAGTTGCTGCGGAATGGGTTTGCCCTGACGTTCCAGTGATGCCGCGCGCTTCTTGTGGGAGGAAAGGCGGTCCTTCAGGCGGGCGATGTTGTTGTAAGTGATGCGAATCTGTGCATCATAAGTGGCCAGTTTTCCGTCCCTGGCCAGGATGATCTCGTCTTCGTTACGGTAGGTGCTGAGCAATACCCGGTCCCGGGCGCGCTGTTCTTCCAGGCGGCGCCGGGTTTCTTCCTGCAGCTTTCTGACCCG
Source organism: Sedimenticola sp. (assembly GCA_027026755.1). GTDB lineage: Bacteria > Pseudomonadota > Gammaproteobacteria > Chromatiales > Chromatiaceae > Thiolapillus. The sequence continues at coordinate 15,451 of JALVNE010000352.1, forward strand.
CTGTTCCTCCGCAATTTCTTCCGGGGTCTTGGCGCGATCCTTCTTCTCGATGACCAGGCCGCGTTTGTCGAGTTCCTCGTGGGATTTTTTCACCGCAGTGGGTGGGATTTTGTCCGAATACTGGACATGGCCGTTTTCATCCACCCATTTGTACAGCTTGGCGTGGGCGGACAGACTGATTGCGGCAAGAAGAATGGCTAGGAAAAGAACGCGCATGGGTTTTCCTGTCTGTAGGATAATCAACATGATGCGCAAGAGAATAATCAATTTTTCCGGAAATTACATCTGAATGGATCAACTGCTGCTGTTTTTTGTGTCCCTTGTAGCAAACCTGTTTTCCGCCTTTTCAGGTGGAGGGGCCGGCCTGCTGCAGCTTCCCGTACTCATTTTCCTGGGCCTGCCGTTCGGGGTGGCCCTTGCCACCCACAAGGTGGCCTCGGTGGCTCTGGGGGCGGGAGCAACCCTGAGACACCTGCGCGAAAACACCCTCGAACGCGGTTTTACCCTGTTCGTGCTGGCTACGGGCCTGCCCGGCGTGATCCTGGGGGCGAATATCATCCTGCATGTGCCCGGCCGCATGGCGGAGGTCGCCCTGGGCTGCCTGACCCTGGGGCTGGGGCTCTATTCCGGCAGCAAAGCCAGGCTGGGGCAGGATTACCGGCCTGGGCACCGGGACAGGCGGGGCATGATGCTGGGGGGGATGGTGCTGTTCTTTTTGGGGGTGCTCAATGGTTCGCTCACTTCCGGAACCGGCCTGTTCGTGACCCTGTGGCTGGTGGGCTGGTTCGGGCTGGATTACAAACGGGCCGTGGCCTATACCCTGGTGCTGGTGGGGCTGTTCTGGAATGGAACCGGCGCGCTCACCCTGGGCCTGCTGGGCAGCATAAAATGGGGCTGGCTGCCGGCGCTGCTGGCCGGCTCCCTCATAGGCGGCTATGCCGGGGCGCACCTGGCCATACGTCAGGGCAACCGCTGGATCAAGCGGGCCTTCGAAATCATTTCCATTCTGGTGGGCATCAAGCTTATCGTTGGTTGAAGACTCACCGGGGCGCTGGATTTCAGGCTAGAATGAACGTCATCCTGCTTCACGTTATTAACTTTCATGAAGACACAGTCCCACACCCCAGGTCATGGAAATTCCCTCTCCCCCTCGGGGGAGAGGGTTAGGGTGAGGGGGGATTACTGGGTATATTTCCACATTAAAATGAGAGAAAGCCATGAATCTGCATGAGTACCAAGCCAAGGCCCTGTTCTCCGAATATGGCATTCCCGTGCCGGAAGGGCGCGTCGCGGGGAACGCCGAAGAAGCGGCAGCAGCGGCCCGGGAGCTGGGTGGCAATCTCTGGGTGGTCAAGGCCCAGGCCCACACGGGAGGGCGCGGCAAGGCCGGGGGTGTGAAACTGGTCCGCAGCCCGGAAGAAGTGGCGCAGGCGGCGGAAGAAATACTGGGCAGGCGCCTGGTGACCCGCCAGACCGGCCCCCAGGGCCTGCCGGTGAACCAGGTGCTGGTGGAGCAGGGCAGCGACATCGCGCGGGAACTCTATCTGGGCGCGCTGCTGGACAGGGGCAGCTCCCGCATCACCTTCATGGCGTCGGCGGCCGGAGGGATGAACATCGAGGAAGTCGCCGAGCAGACGCCGGAAAAAATCATCACCACGGCGGTGGATCCGGCTGCTGGGCTGCAGCCCTGGCAGGGGCGGCATCTGGCATTTTCCCTGGGGCTGTCGGGTGAACAGCTCAAAGCCTTTTCCCGCATCCTGGCCGCGCTGTATCGGCTGTACCTGGACAAGGACGTCAGTCTCATCGAAATCAATCCTCTCATCGTGACCGGAGCGGGTGAGCTGCTGGCCCTGGACGCCAAGATCAACATCGATGACAGCGCCCTCTACCGGCATCCCGATATCCAGGCCTTGCGGGATGTCTCCCAGGAAGACAGCCGCGAGGCCGCCGCAGCGGAACATGACCTCAACTATATCTCCCTGGACGGAAACATCGGCTGCATGGTGAACGGCGCGGGGCTGGCCATGGCGACCATGGACCTGGTGAAGCTGGAAGGCGGTGAACCGGCCAACTTTCTGGACGTGGGCGGCGGCACCACGGCGGAAAGAGTGACCGAGGCCTTCAAGCTGATTCTTTCCGATCCCAAGGTGCGGGTGGTGCTGGTGAACATCTTTGGCGGCATCGTGCGTTGTGACCTGATCGCCGAGGGCATCATCACCGCCGCACGCGGTTTGGGCATGGAAGTACCCGTGGTGGTGCGCCTGCAGGGCACCAACGCGCCACAGGGCCTGGCCATGCTGGAGGAAAGCGGGCTGGATTTCATCACCGCGGAAGATTTCACCGACGCCGCGCGAAAGGCCGTGGCGGCTGCGGCTTAGGGGGCAAACAATGAGCATACTCGTGGACAGCAGCACCCGTGTCATCTGCCAGGGTTTCACTGGCAAACAGGGCACTTTTCATTCCGAGCAGGCCATCGCCTATGGCACCAGGCTGGTCGGTGGCGTGACCCCGGGAAAAGGGGGACAGACACACCTGGACAAGCCCGTGTTCAATACCGTGCATGAAGCGGTCAGGGAAACCGGCGCCGATGCCACCATGATCTATGTGCCGCCGCCTTTTGCCGCTGATGCCATCCTCGAAGCGGCGGATGCGGGTATCCGCGTCATTGCCTGCATCACCGAGGGAATTCCCGTGTTGGACATGCTGAAGGTGAAGGCCGCCCTGGCGACTACGGACGCGCGGCTCATCGGCCCCAACTGCCCCGGCATCATCACGCCGGGGGCCTGCAAGATTGGCATCATGCCCGGGAGCATCCATCAGCCGGGGCGCGTCGGCATCATTTCCCGCTCAGGAACCCTCACCTATGAGGCCGTGCACCAGACTACGGTGGCGGGGTTGGGGCAGAGCACTTGCGTGGGTCTGGGGGGCGATCCTATCAATGGCACCAGTTTCATCGATTGCCTGGCCTTGTTCGAGGAGGATGAGCAGACCGAAGGTGTGATCATGGTGGGTGAAATCGGCGGCGCTGCCGAGGAAGAAACTGCCGAATACATCCGCGATCACGTAAGCAAACCCGTGGTGGCCTATATTGCCGGCGTCACGGCGCCTCCAGGAAAACGCATGGGACATGCCGGGGCCATCATCAGCGGTGGAAAAGGCACCGCCGAAGCCAAGTTCGCGGCGCTGGAGGCTGTTGGGGTGCAGGTGGTGCGTTCGCCCGCCGCCATGGGCGCGCGCATGGCAGAGATTCTGGGCTATTAACCCGGCACCAATATAGGTGATGCTCAGGGCTTCAAGCCTGCCCTGGAGCAAGGCATCGCTAGAAGCCAATGGTTGTTCCATTGGCAAAAGCGATTACGCCGGTCCGGGGCAGGCTTGAAGCCCCAACTCATTGATATTAAAGGCAGACCGTGATGCACTGTCCGCCAGTCTGCGTTATCAGGTCTTGCTGTAGAATGACTACAGCGGCGACCTGATGCCTTGCTGGCGAACAGTGCATCACGGCTGAGTGTCATCCATATTGGTGCCGGGTTAATGATGAAGCCTAAACCAGACTTCTTTGTCCAGCGTGGCATTCTGTTGCAGGGGCAGGGAATTGCTGCTGGAAAAATCGCCGGGTGAGAGGCTGTTGATCAGGGTGTCGGCGGGAAGCAGACCAAGGTTGACATAAGTATCGGCGGCCAGTTCACTGCAAAAGAAGGTTCGCGTGTCAGTGGAGATGTCCAGTTTCCCTTCGGCGAAGTGCAGGGCCATTTCCTCCAGGGACGGAAATGCCCTGCCATCGACGCTGCGCATGAAAGTTTCCAGGGCCTTCATGAAATCCGTATCGCGGTCGGCATGCAGGCGCCGCCAGGCAAAGCGGTAGTGTTTGCCGTCCTTGTACTGACGTTGCATGCAGAGTTTCAATACGGATTCCGCGTCCAGTAGATGCACGCCGGAGTGTCTACCCTGATCGAGGACGTCTGTCAGGGTGGTGATTTCATCACTGGTCCAGAGCAACGGCCGCTCATGGCCCGGCAGGCGTATTCCCAGGGCCACATGGGAAAAGGCGGTGCCATCGATGTCTTCGATGATTTCGCTTTCCACGCCAGGCCCGTGAAACAGAAAAACATCTCCGCAATGGATGCGGTCCCGGATGTCGGCAAAGTTGGTCATGGATGAATCCTCCCCGGTATTTTTTGCTAGTATCAGTTCAATGATACCCGTACGGACCGGGGCTGAAGAACCTCATGCCGGTTATTACGGGAATCAGTCACCAATGGAGGATCAGGGGGTCAGATTGCCTTACCTGCTCGCCAGCATTCTTGGCTTGTGGTTGTGCCTGTGGCAGACGGCGCAGGCCGTGGAGATGCTGCCCCTGGAAATGGCGTTTGCGCCGGCGGAGCAGAATTTCAGCCCCGAGCAAGCGCACAGGCTTGCTTTCCAGCCCTATGTGCCGGACACGCCACTGAATCAGGGGGGGCGTGAACCTGACATGGTGCTCCGCTTGGAGTTGCCTGGTGACATGGGCCTTGCGGGCGAGAAAGTCCTTGTGGTTCAGCCGCATTATTTCCGGCGGGTGACGGCATGGTTCAAGTACCGGGAGAACCCCCGCTGGAAGGCTTCCGAGGCAGGACGTCTGCTGTCATCCGCCCGGCACTACTATTCCACCAGAAACCTGGTCTTCGAGATCGACAGGGATCTGGACCCGTCGTTTCCCGTCTATTTGCACATACAGGACACTGGGGGGGCGAAACCCGTGCGGGTGAGTCTGGCAGACCGTCGGGCCTACCTGGATGAAGATGTGGCGTTTTCACGCCATATCTCGATGCTGTACGGCATGATTTTCGTGCTGGCCCTCATCAATCTCATCTTTTACTACTTCATCCGGGAAAAACCCTTTCTTCTGTACAGCATCTACATGTTCCTGGCCCTGAATGCCTTGTTCTGGCAGGAAGGCTGGATTGGCAAGTACATATCGTTTTCGGACCTGGTCTGGGCTGATCGCGGGCTTCATTTTTTCACCGTGCTGCCGGTATTGGCTTTCTATGCCTTCTACTGGTCCTATCTGGAACTGAGCAGGAAAAGCCGGAGTGGCAGGTTCATGCTTGCCGTGCAAATGGCGGTTCTGGTGATTCTTGTCGGCTCCTTGCTGGAAAGCCTGTTGCGGGATACCTATGTGCGCCATTTATGGGACGAACTGGTCAACGGCGTTCTGGTTGTGGGTTCCCTTGGGATTTTCGTCATCACCTTCCTCTACTGGATCAGGGGACATCGCCTGGCTGGCTATCTGTTCGTGGCCAACATGGTGCTGGTAAGCGCCACGTTGATGCGTATCTACTATGCGTTCAATTTTCAGGCAGACGGATATTGGCTGGCCCATGCCTTCGAGCTTGCGCTTGCTGTTGACGCAATTCTGCTTTCCCTGGCGCTGGCCGACCGTACCCTGAGCATCAAGCGGGAAAGAGACAAGGCCAGAGTGGATCTGGAGCGGGTGGATACCGCTTACAAGAGGCAGCGCCTGCTGGCGGAGTTCGTGCGTGAGGCCCAGTCCCTGGCGGCAGCTCATGAGGGCAGGGATTTCACCGAACAGCTGGACAGGCTCATGTACCATAGCGTCAATCGCATACTGGATGTCAGGAGCGTCGTGCTGTTGTCACATGAAGCGGGGGAAGTCAGGCAGCGCAATCTCGGTGGCGACCGGATTCTATCGCGCCTGTTTTCAGGCATGATCGAAAGGAACCTGCCGCAGCTGCTGGAAAACTGTCATTGCGGGAAAATGCTGATGGATGACATGACAGGGTATCCCGATCTCAAGGAGTCCTACAAATATCTGTTGATTCCGGTGAGGATTCGTGAACACAGGGACTGTTGCGTGCTGTTGCTGATTCCCTGTGAGGAGGCTCTGGAGCAGGACCTGGTGTACGGTCTGCGGGAGTTCGTGGAAAAGGCGGTGCATGCGCGCATGGAAGCCGAGAGCATGGAAAAACTGCGACGCCTGGCCAGATATGATGACCTGACGGGCGTGTTCAACCGGGCTTCCATGGAAATGCACATTTCCCGACTGCTGGAACAATGCAGCGAAGGAGGGCGGGGCTTGTCCCTGGCCTTCGTGGATGTGGACCATTTCAAGCAGATGAATGATTCCATGGGGCATGACTATGGTGACCAGTGCCTGAGAATGCTTTGCAGGGCCATGTGCGAGATATTGCCGGGTAACGCGCTCATCGGTCGCTTTGGTGGGGATGAGTTTCTGGTGCTGCTGCCGGGCGAGGATTATTTTCATGCCACGGAAATTCTGGCCAGACTCAATCCCTTCCTGCAGAAACAGACCAGGGACAGGGAAATGCCCTTGTCCGTGAGTGTGGGCATTGGAGAATGTCCCAGCGGCCGGCGGATGTCCATGGCAGAACTGATCAAGAAGGCAGACTTGTCTTTGTATGCGGCCAAGGCTGCCGGCAGGGGATGCATTGGCGCACGGGTGGGATGACAGCAAATTCAGACAACAAAAAAGCCGGCGCTGGCCGGCTTTATTTGTTGTCTTTGATCAGGCGTCACATTGCCTTGATGTGAGCGTTCAGCCGGCTCTTGTGGCGGGCAGCCTTGTTCTTGTGAATCAGTCCCTTGTTGACCGCGCGGTCGATCACGGGCACGGCTGCCTTGTAGGCCGCGCTGGCAGTTTCCTTGTCGCCGGCCTCGATGGCATAGACGACTTTCTTGATGTGGGTGCGCAGCATGCTGCGACGGCTCGCGTTATGGGCGCGGCGCTTTTCCGCCTGACGGGCGCGCTTGCGTGCTTGCAGTGAATTGGCCACCTTGTACTCCTGAAATCTTGAGGTTGTTCAGTAAAAAGACGCGCGATTATGTGCCTTTGCTTTTGCGTTGTCAAGAAAAACAGTTTTCCGGCAATGGTCAGACGTTTATCCAGCCGCCAGGAACTGTTCACGAATTATGCCTGTTTCAGGCATTGCCGGGTAGAATACCCTGTTTTACGATCGGAAACTCGTCTGGGGATATTTTGGCCTCCTTGTTCAAATCGTTGACCACCGTGGGCGGTAATACCATGGTGTCCCGGGTGCTGGGTTTCGTCCGGGATCTGGTGCTGGCCCGCGTATTCGGGGCGGATGCCGCCACGGACGCTTTTTTCGTGGCGTTCAAGATCCCCAACTTTCTGCGCAGGCTGTTTGGCGAAGGGGCTTTTGCCACGGCCTTCGTTCCCGTGCTCATGGAGTACAAGGAACAGCGCTCCCATAACGAGTTGAAAGCGCTGGTGGATCATGTGGCCGGGACCCTGGGCCTGGTGCTGCTGGTGGTTTCCTTGCTTGGCGTTCTGGCGGCGCCTCTGCTGGTGTCCGTTTTCGCCTTTGGCTGGGTCATGGATGGCGCCACGGAAAAGCTGGAGCTGGCGGCACAGATGCTGCGCCTCACCTTTCCCTACCTGCTGTTCATTTCCCTGACGGCCTTTGCCGGGGGTATCCTCAACGCCCACAACCGGTTTGCCGTGCCGGCTTTCACGCCCGTGCTGCTCAACCTGTGCCTGATCGGCGCGGCCCTGTGGTTGTCTCCCTTGTTCGATCAGCCGGTGGTGGCCCTGGCCTGGGGGGTGCTGGTTGCGGGGCTGGCGCAGTTCAGCTTTCAGCTGCCATTCCTCCATCGCCTGCGGCTGTTCCCGGCCTTCCGTCCGGCGCCCCGGCATGAAGGCGTGAGGCGCATCATGAAACTGATGGTGCCGGCCCTGTTTGCGGTATCCGTGGTGCAGATCAACCTGCTGCTGGATACCATGCTGGCTTCCTTCCTGCAGACTGGCAGCATTTCCTGGCTCTACTATTCCGACAGGCTGATGGAGTTTCCCCAGGGTGTGCTGGGCGTGGCCCTGGGCACGGTAATACTGCCAGGTCTGTCCCGCTGCCATGCCGACGGGGACCCCCGGGCCTTCAGCCAGACCCTGGACTGGGGATTGCGCGCCACGGTGCTGCTGGGGGCGCCGGCGGCCACGGGCCTGGCGGTGCTGTCAGCTCCCATGATCGCCACCCTGTTCCTGTCCGGTAATTTCGATGCAACGGACGTGCGCATGGCCAGTTTCAGCCTCATGGCCTATTCCGTTGGCTTGCTGGGGTTCATCTTCATCAAGGTGCTGGCGCCGGGATACTATGCACGGCAGGACACCCGCACGCCGGTGCGCATCGGGCTGATTGCCATGGGCGTGAACATGGTCTTCAACCTGGCCTTGATCTTTCCCCTGCAGCATGCTGGCCTGGCGTTGGCAACCAGCCTGTCGGCCTTCGTGAATGCCGGATTGTTGTTTCGTGGATTGCGCAGGAGGAAGGTGTATCAACCCGGCAGTGAATGGAAAGCTTTGTGGGGGAAGGTGCTGGGCGCCTGCATGGTGATGGCTGGGGTATTGCTGTGGGGCGTGCCGGCGCTTGACGCCTGGCTTTCGGCGGGCATCCTGGGTCGGGCCTTCTGGCTGGCCGCCTGGATAGGGGTAGGCATGCTGGTCTACACGGGTTGCCTGTATGTCCTGGGTATCCGCCTGCGGCACCTGCGCAATGCCCGGCAAGCACAGACGCATGATTCATTGTAAACTACCGGGTTCGAAGTTATTGAATGGGTGTTTTCGGATATGTCGTTTTCCAGGGGCTTGACACTCCTAGCGCTGTCGGGGTTATTGGTGCTGGCCGCCAAAGCTGCCGAACCGGCTGCGCCGGTCAATGTGCTGGCCATGAAGAACGGCGGCGTGGTGCTTGCGCACACCAGTCAGTACGACAAGGAGTTTCCGGTGAACGCCATGATCGATTCGAGCCTGGAGAATTACTGGGCCAGCGGCAAGCCTTCTCCCGGGGGTTGGTATCCGCAGAGTTTCGTCATCGAGATGGACCAGGTGTATGCCCTGGAAAAACTGGTGGTTGACAACCGGGAAACGGATGAAAGGGATTATCCTGGCGTTTCCGCGCGCAAGATGCGTTTTTCCGTGTCCACCCAGTCTCCGCGGGAGGGCTGGCAGCTGTTGGTGACTACGGATGCCCTGCAGTTCGATCGCAAGGAAATCCCCTTGCTCTATCCGGTGAATGCCCGCTGGCTGAAGGTGGAGGTGTTGTCCAATTACGGCCATCCACAGTTCGTCGAAATCAACGAGCTGGAAGCCTATGGCAAGCCCGTGGGCAGGAAAGGGCCGTTTCCTGATCCAAATGGCGTGTACCAGACCAATTACAATCTGTTGATGCTGAAAGTGGATGGGAATGAAGTCACGGGCTGCTACGAACTGGACAAGGGTTATGTATATGGAAAGACCAACGGCCGGGTATTCGATATTCACTGGATAGAACACAAGGGAGAAGAATCCGGAACGGCGTTGCTGGTGCTGTCCTCCGGGGGCTTTCTCAACGGCCTCTGGTATGAGAATGGGGTGATGAAGGGGCCGTGGTTCGGCAACAAGCTGCCGGATCGGACCCGTATCGATTGCGATCCGGTCAGCGCCGCCATGGGGGTGGGCTTCAACGCCAGCACCCTGGTTGACCAAGACTCCAGCAAAACCAATCGTTGATATGCAGCTCATCCGCGGTCAGCACAATCTGCGCCCGTCGCATCGTGGCTGTGTGGCCACCATCGGCAATTTCGATGGGGTACACCTGGGACACCAGGGCGTGTTCCGCGCCCTGCGGGAAAAGGCCCGGGAACATGCTCTGCCGGCCACGGTGATCCTGTTCGAGCCGCAGCCCATGGAGTTCTTTCGCCCTGACCGGGCGCCGGCGCGCCTGACCCGGCTGCGGGAAAAATTGATTCACATCCGCGCCTGCGGCATCGACCGGGTGCTGCTGCTGGAGTTCAATCGCCAGCTGGCGAACCAGGATGCCGGGGATTTCATCCAGCAGGTGCTGGTGGAGGGGCTGGATATCCATCATCTGTATGTGGGGGACGATTTTCGTTTCGGCCGGGAACGCCAGGGAGACTACGCGCTGCTGGAACGCCGCGGCAGGGAACTGGGTTTCGCGGTGCAGAGCATGGATACCGTCTGTCACGAGGACTGCCGCATCAGCAGCACGCGCATACGCCAGGCCCTGGAAGCCGGTGACTTTGCCACTGCCGAGGCCTGCCTGGGGCGCGCCTACCAGATCTGCGGCCGGGTGGCGCATGGCAACAAGCGGGGGCGCACCATAGGCTTTCCCACCCTGAACATCAATCTGCACCGGCGGGTCAGCCCCCTGACCGGCGTGTTTGCCGTGCGGGTGCAGGGGCTGGGAGAGCAGGATCTCCCCGGGGTGGCCAACATCGGCACCCGCCCCACGGTGGATGGTGAAGGGCGGCCCCTGCTGGAAGTGCATTTGTTCGATTTCGATGAACAGGTCTATGGCCGCCAGGTGGGCGTGACCTTCGTCTCCCGCATTCGCGAGGAGCGCAAGTTTCCGTCCTTCGACGACCTGAAACGACAGATAGCAAAGGATGCGGCGGATGCCCGGCGCATTCTCGCCTGAGCAGTGCTTGGGTTTTCCATCAACCACTATGCAGGAATGACAAGTCCGTGAGCGAATACAAGGACACACTCAACCTTCCCAAGACCGATTTCCCCATGCGCGGCAATCTCGCCCAGCGCGAGCCGCAGATGCTCAAGGAATGGGAGAGTCAGAATCTCTACCAGAAGATTCGCCAGATCTGCGCGGGACGGCCCAAATCCGTGCTGCACGATGGCCCGCCCTATGCCAACGGGGACATACATATCGGCCACGCGGTGAACAAGATTCTCAAGGACATCATCAACAAGAGCCGCACCCTGGATGGCTTCGACGCCCCCTATGTGCCGGGCTGGGACTGCCATGGCCTGCCCATCGAGCTGCAGGTGGAGAAGAAGGTGGGCAAGCCCGGCCGCAAGGTCAGCGCCGCGGAATTCCGCAAGGCCTGCCGCGCCTACGCGCAAAAACAGGTGGATGGCCAGCGGGAGGACTTCAAGCGCCTGGGCGTGCTGGGCGACTGGGAAAACCCTTATCTGACCATGAATTACCAGCAGGAGGCGGACATCATCCGCTCCCTGGGGCGCATCGTGGAAGCCGGCCATGTACACAAGGGCTCCAAGCCCGTGAACTGGTGCACCGACTGCGGCTCTGCCCTGGCCGAGGCCGAAGTGGACTACATGGACAAGACCTCCCTGGCCATCGACGTGGCCTTCGAGGTGCTGGACGACGAAGCGCTCATGTACCGCTGTCATTCGGTGCCCGGCGATCATGGCCACGGCCCTTTGTTCGTGGTCATCTGGACCACCACCCCCTGGACCCTACCGGCCAACCAGGCCGTGGCTCTGAACCCTGATCTCGACTATGCCGTGGTGCAGGCCGGCGAGCGCCGCTTCCTGGTGGCCGAGGGCCTGATGAAGGACGCCCTGGGGCGCTGGGGCCTGAACGACTACCGGGTCATTGCTTACGGCAAGGGCGAGGCCTTCGAGGGCCTGATGCTGAAACATCCTTTCTACGACCGGGAAGTGCCCGTCATCCTGGGCGATCACGTCACCCTGGACGCGGGAACCGGCGCCGTGCATACCGCGCCCGGCCATGGCCTGGAAGACTACATCGTCGGCCAGAAATACCACCTGAAAGTGGATAACCCGGTGTTGGGCAACGGCTGTTTCGACGAGGACACCCCCCTGTTTGCCGGCGAGCATGTGTTCTCCGCCAACGACAAGGTCATCGACGTGCTCAAGGCCCGTGGCGCCCTGCTGCACGAGGAGCGCCTGAGCCACAGCTATCCTCACTGCTGGCGTCACAAGACCCCCATCATCTTCCGCGCCACCCCCCAGTGGTTCATCAGCATGGACCAGAACGGCCTGCGCGAGGCGGCCCTGAAGGAAATCGACAACGTGGAATGGCTTCCCGAGTGGGGTAAAGAACGCATTCGTGGCATGGTGGAGAACCGCCCGGACTGGTGCATCTCCCGCCAGCGCACCTGGGGCGTGCCCATTACCCTGTTCATCCACAAGAAGACCGGCAAGCTGCATCCCGACAGCGCCGAACTGTTCGAGAAGGTGGCACAGCGGGTGGAAAAGGAAGGCATCGAGGCCTGGTTCCAGCTGGAACCTGCCGACATACTTGGTGATGAAGCGGCGGACTATGAAAAAGTCAGCGACACCCTGGATGTGTGGTTCGACTCCGGCGTGACCCATGCTTGTGTCCTGGATCGCCGCGAGGAGCTGCACCGCCCGGCGGAACTCTACCTGGAAGGTTCCGATCAGCATCGCGGCTGGTTCCAGTCCTCCCTGCTCACCTCCGTGGCCATGACGGGCAAGGCGCCCTACAAGGCCTGCCTCACCCATGGGTTCACCGTGGACGCGGATGGCAGGAAGATGTCCAAGTCCCTGGGCAATGTCATCCAGCCCCAGAAGGTGACGAAAAACCTGGGAGCGGACATCATCCGGCTGTGGGTGGCGGCTACCGATTACCGTGCCGAGATGAGCGTATCCGACGAGATTCTCAAGCGCACGGCCGATGCCTACCGGCGCATCCGCAACACCACCCGCTTTTTGCTCGCCAACCTGTTCGACTTCGACCCGGCGCGAAACGCCGTGGCGGCGGATGATATGGTGGAACTGGACCGCTGGGCCGTGGCCCGCGCCCAGGCCCTGCAAAAAGAGATCGAAACGGCCTACCGCGACTACAACTTCCACCTCATCTACCAGAAGATTTCGCAGTTCTGCGTGGTGGACATGGGCGGTTTCTACCTGGACGTCATCAAGGACCGCCAGTACACCACCAAGACTGACAGCCTGCCGCGCCGCTCCTGCCAGACGGCCATCCATCACATCGTCGAGGCCATGGTGCGCTGGCTGGCGCCCATACTCAGCTTCACTGCCCACGAGGCCTGGCAGCATATTCCTGGTGAACGCAGGGAATCGGTATTCCTGGAGACCTGGTATGACGGCCTGTTCGGCCTGGAAGGCAAGGGTGAACTGGATGAGGCCGACTGGCAGCGCATTCTCGAAGCCCGCAGCGCCGTGAGCCAGCAGCTCGAAGGCATGCGCAAGGCGGGCGATATCGGTTCTTCCCTGGACGCCGAGGTCATGCTGTATTGTGACGGCGAACTGTACGATTCCCTGGCAAAACTGGGGGATGAACTGCGCTTCGTGCTCATCACCTCCTATGCCGGACTGCAGCCCTTGTCCCAGCGCAGCGCCGCCGCGGTGGACAGCGAACTCAATGGCCTGGCCATCGAGGCCCTGGCCAGCACGCATCCCAAATGCGTGCGCTGCTGGCATCACCGGGAAGACGTGGGCAGCCATCCAGAGCACCCGGAACTGTGCGGCCGCTGCGTGGAGAATGTCGAAGGCGAGGGTGAAACGCGCCATTATGGCTGATCGGCTGCGCCCTGGCGGTTTCCTGCTGCTGGCCTTGCTGGTGCTGGTTCTGGACCAGGCCAGCAAAGCCTGGGTCATGGTGGTGTTCCAGCCTTATGAAGTCGTGCCGGTGCTGCCTGTGTTCAATCTGACCCTGGTGTTCAACGAAGGGGCGGCCTTCAGTTTTCTCAGCAAGGCCGGGGGTTGGCAGCGCGGGTTCTTCATTGGTCTGAGCAGTGTCATTTCCGTCGGGCTGCTGGTGTGGCTGCTGCGTCTGAAAACCTCCGAACGCCTGAGTGGGTTTTCCCTGGCGCTGATTCTGGGAGGCGCCCTGGGCAATCTCGTGGACCGGGTACGTCTGGGCCGGGTGACGGATTTTCTCGATTTCCACTGGCAGGGCTGGCACTGGCCGGCCTTCAACCTGGCGGACAGCGCCATCACCCTGGGGGTGATGCTGATGCTGCTGGTGTCAGTGAGGCAGGGGTCGGAGTAGTGAGGCAGGGGTCGGAGTCAAATTCCACCCAAGCTGGTACAGGGAACGGTGTCAGACGATTCCGCACCGTCGAATCTGCTCGACATTGTGCCTATTTGACTCCGACCCCTGATGTAGAGATGCGCCGCTACGGCCATCCCTGGCCTCTCGCGGCATACGACCGCCATGGATGGTGGAAGTGCAGAAAATGCAGGAGCAATTTTCTGCCACTCCATCCCTGGAGATAAAAAACCCCGGCCACTTCCTGTGTGGCCAGGGTTGTCGCCGGGCTTGGTCGTTTCTATCCTTGACTCGTCCCTGATCGTCTTTCCATGTACTTTGTCATCCCTGTGCTTCATTGCGGTGGCGACGGTTGAAGTATCTCAACCTTCTCCGGGCTTGTCTGTAGGGAAAGCAAGGAATCCCTTGTAGGAAAATTCCTACATTTGCGAGCAAAGGTTGTTCAGGCCAGCCACGAGAAGAGGGCCCGGGCGTCCCAGCTCCGGGCTGGCCTTGAGTATTCGTGCGCCTCGGATGGGACGGGGGGCGCCGGGTTGGCTGGTGACCACAGCCTGTATGTCTCTGGCCAAGAGACTTTCCGGGTTGACCGTGAATACGCCGCGGGGTATGTCGGTGAACACGTTGTGCAGGCCGGCCCGCTCGAGAATTTCATTGAGCCAGTGGTGGCCGCCGATGGTCATGGGAGGATCTGCCCAGATCTCGAAGTAGGTCGGGACAGGGGCAGCAGCCTGCCTGTTGGCGCATGCCGAATCAAGATTCTGGATGAAGACTCTCGCGGCTTTTTTGCCGGCTGCCGTTCTGCCGGTGAGTCTGCCCAGCTTTTCCAGGGATGCGGCGATGTCTGCAAGAGAGGCGGGTTCGCTCATGAATACCGGAATACCGGTGCGGGCAAGCCACTGCAGGTCTGCCGGACGGTTTCCGGAAGGCCATGCGATGACCAGGTCAGGATTCATCTCCAGCAGATACTCCCGGTCCAGGCTGCCCAGGGTGTTGATACGGGGTATCTGGTCGAGACTGTCCGGATAGCCGAAAAACTGCGCCACGGCAACCAGTTTCTTTTCCGCGCCCACGGCGAGAACCATCTCCGTGGCATGGGGCGCCAGGGTAAGGATGCGGGTGGCGGTGGCGGCAAGCCGGACCTCCCTTCCCAGGTCGTCCTTCACCCGGATATCCGCCTGAACCGGTGAGACAAGGGCAAGGAGCAGCAGCAGGCGGAGCAGAGAAATCATCGACCGTCCAGGGAAGCGAGGTAGCGCTTCCAGTCGAAACCGGGACCCGGGTCGGTTTTTCGTCCGGGGGCGATATGTTCGTGCCCGGTGATGCGCTCTGGAACTATGGCAGGATAGATACCCATGATTTCCCGGGTGATGCGTGTCAGGCTCTGATATTGGGCGTCTGTGAAAGTTCCCCGGTCGCTGCCCTCCAGTTCGATGCCGATGGAATAGTCGTTGCAGTTTTCCCGGCCACGGAAACAGGACTGACCGGCGTGCCAGGCGCGTCTGTCCAGGGAAACGTACTGCACCACGTCCCCATTGCGTCGCACCAGCGCATGGGCGGATACCTTGAGCTGGTGTATGTTTTCGAAATAAGGGTGAACAGAAGGGTCCAGCCGGTTGAGAAACAGGTCGCTTATCCAGGGGCCACCGTATTCTTCCGGGGGCAGGCTGATGCAGTGGATCACCAGCAGATCGGGTGTCGTGCCTGCCGGCCGCGCATCGCAATTTGGCGAAGGCAGATACTCGGCCTGGGAAAGGGGCGTCTGGAAAGGAATGGAACAATTACTCACGTCGATGTGGCTTGTTGGTCTATAATTCTTTTGGCTCAATGATTGGATTCCAGCTTCTGATAAAGGGCTTTGTATCCGGAGTGATGCGGGGAGGGGCGGATGCCTGAACGGCGCAGATTCCGCCCCGGCTTCCCTGTGATCCGGTTCATATGGCGTGCAAATCCTGTTGGCTTGAATGCTGGCAAACTGTCAAACTAACCATATCATCGTTCAAGGAAAGTTTCGCGTGATTCATTCTTGCCACAACCACAGCTAGGAATATGTTGAGTCTGGTTCGGAAACGGGAACTGCATGCTGCAATCAGTGGCCATCTCAGGGAATGGATGGATAAGCTTTGGCCCGTGTTTCTGGAACGGATGGGCGATGAATTCTTTCGCCTTGCGGAGCAGTCTGCCAGCGACAGCGTTCAGCGCGGCTACACTGATGCCATCAGCGAACTGCGCCAAGGGGAAAAACGGCTGGTAAGGCAGTTCATGCAGGAATGCACCCGGGCGTCCCAGCTGTTCTTTCTGGATTTCAGGGCTTATCAGCAGAGTTTTCTGCGTACCCAGGTCCATATCGGGGCCAACCAGGAATCCCTGGAACTCATCGACGAGGAGGTGCTGGAAGAGGATCTGGCAGCCATGCGCGTGGTGCATCACGCCGAGAACCAGCATCTTTCGCGGTTGAAGCTGGTGACCAGCCTGTGTGCCTCCGCCATCGGTTCCTCGACCCTGAAATACGCGGATATCCCGTTTTCGCCTCGCATCATGACGGCCATACTGGAAACCTCCCTGTCATCCTGGCAGGCCGGTTTGCAGAGCAAGCTGGTGTTCTATCGCGTATTTGGCAAGACCTTCCTGCGCAGGCTCAACGAGCTTTATCCCCAGCTGATCGAGGAGCTGGAGAATGCCGGGCTTGTTCCCCAGGAGAACGTCGTGGTTCGGCGCAGGGAGATACCCAGGCCCCCGACTCCGGACCAGCACAAACATGTACCCATGGAAGAAAGCACCTTGTTCGGCATCCTTGCCATGGTCAGGCAGTTGCATCAGGAACAGCGGGAACAGCTGGGGTTGTTCAGCCAGGATATCGGCACAGGGCCGGAAGACTTGCCGGTGGCGCCGCCGCAGCTGATCAGCACTGTCTTGCAGGATCTGCAGAAGGAAGTCCTGCAAAGCCCCTGCCCCATGGATATCCGCCAGGCGAGGGTGACTCACAATGCCTTCAGGGGGCGTCTGGTGACCGAGTTGGAAAAATCGGTCAAGGGCCAGCATGTGCGGCTTCACCGGCTGGACCAGCACATCATCGACGTGGTCAGCATGCTCTTCGAGTATATTCTGGACGATCCAGTGATTCCGGCGCAGATGAAAGTGCTGCTGGTGCGCCTGCAGATGCCGGTATTGCGGGTGGCTGTGGAAGACAAGACCTTTCTCACCAACAGAAGTCACCCGGTGCGCGACCTGCTCAATTCCCTGGCTTCGGCTGCCGCGCGCTGGGCCGATGAAGGCGACTATTCCGACAACAGCATCTACGGCCGGGTGGAACAGGCCGTGCAGCGCATTCTTGCCCATCCTGATAAGGGAATGGAGCTGTGGGAAGAGGTGAATGAGGATTTTTCCGCGTTCATGGTCAACGAGGAAAGAGGGGCCGTGGTGGCGGAGGAACGCCTGGCCCAGGTGGCGAAAGGCCGGGAGCGGCTCTCTCTGGCCAGGCAAACGGTGGATGAAGTGCTGGCAGAGCTGCTGCCCGCTTCCATACCGGCACCGGTGTATCAGATCATCGATGAGGTCTGGCGGGATGTGATGACCCTGGCGTGGCTGCGCGAGGGTGAGAACAGCAAGCAGTGGAAGCATGCGGTAGACGTGGTGAAAAGGCTGCTGGAGAGCACCGTGCCCATACCGGATCCCGAAGAACGGCGGCGTTACATGGCCGCCGTGCCCAAGCTGTACGCGGACCTGCGCCGCGGCTTTGCCTCCATCGCCTATGACAGCACCCGGACTGCATGGCTGCTCAAGCAGTTGCAGCACTGTCATGTCACCAGCCTGCGCGGTTTGCAACCCGCTACCATGAAGTCCACGCCTGCGGAGCAATACAGCCTGGAGGAGGACGACGTGGAACCGATTCTGGACGATGAATACATCCAGGCTGTCAATGACCTGAAAGAGGGTCAGTGGATTTCCTGGACCACCAGTGACGGCAAACAGCTGCGGGGCAAGTTTTCCTGGCGTAGCGAAGTGGCGGACCTGCTCATGTTCGTGGACCTGCGGGGCAGAAAGCTGGCGGAAATGTCCAGCTCCGAACTGGCGGACCTGCTGCGCCTGGGCCGGGCCAGGATCCTGACCGAGATCAACAGACCTTTCATGGACCGGGCCCTGGCAAGCATCCAGGCCGTTCTTGCACGCCAGTTGCCGGCCCAGGCATTGCCAGCCTGATCTCTGTCCTCCGCGGCATGGCACTGCCGGGACTTTCCATGTCCATCGACGGAACAGCTTTCCTGAAACCGGCAGCCGGTTCATCTGAATATTTCACCGCCATCGCTTCCCGGGTGAAATATTCGGGGTAAAATGCGCTTTCTTTGCGCTCGGTGGAGCGCTGTTTTGCATATTTGGAGAAACACATGGCAGAAAAGATGACGGATTCCGGACTCAAGTACGATGATCTGGAAGAGGGTACGGGCGCAGAAGCGGTGGCCGGTGCCCAGGTGACCGTGCATTACACGGGCTGGCTGGAGGATGGCAGCAAATTCGATTCCAGCCTGGATCGCAACCAGCCCTTCCAGTTCGGGCTGGGGCGTGGGCAGGTGATCCGCGGTTGGGATGAGGGCGTGCAGGGCATGAAGGTGGGAGGCAGACGCAAGCTGGTGATTCCGCCCCAACTGGGTTATGGCGCGGCTGGCGCCGGTGGCGTGATTCCCCCCAATGCCACCCTGGTGTTCGAAGTGGAACTGCTGGAAGTCGGCTGATGCTCCCTTCTGCCGCGCAGATTGCCGCGGATGTCCGCCTTGCCCTGCAGGAGGACCTGGGCAGTGGCGATCTCACGGCAAGGCTGGTGCCTCCTGGAAGGGTGCAGGCGCGCATCCTCTGCCGGGAGCCTGCGGTGCTTGCCGGCATCCCCTGGGCGGCGGAGGTGTTTACCCAGGTGGACGATGCCGTGAGCCTGCACTGGCAGTTGTCTGATGGCGACGCCATGACCAGGAACCAGGTGATCTGTGAAATCCATGGCGAAGCGGCAAGCATACTGACTGCCGAACGGGCTGCCCTGAATTTTCTGCAGACCCTGTCGGGAACGGCCACGGCCACAGCCGCCTATGTGGAAGCCGTGGCAGGTACCGGGGTGAATATCCTCGATACGCGCAAGACCCTGCCCGGCCTGCGCCTGGCCCAGAAATATGCGGTGACCTGCGGCGGTGGGGTCAACCATCGCATTGGACTGCACGACATGGTGCTCATCAAGGAAAACCATATTGCTGCCGCGGGATCCATCACTGCGGTACTGGAGAAAGCGGCTTCCCTGTTTGGCGCAACGCCCGTGGAAATCGAGGTGGAGAACCTGAAGGAGCTGGAAGAAGCCCTGGCTGCAGGGGCACGGCGGGTGCTGCTGGACAATTTCAGCCTGGAGCAGCTGGCGCAGGCGGTGCAGCTCAATGACGGTCGCGCCCGCCTGGAGGCTTCCGGCGGCGTGAGTTTCGACACCGTGGCAGCCATTGCCGCGACGGGTGTGGACGATATTTCCATAGGCGCCCTGACCAAGGATGTCAAGGCAGTGGATTTTTCGCTGCTTTTTTCCTGACCTGAACTAATTCATGAAAATCTGTCAAACTTGTGGCAACAAGTCCTGCTCTGTAGCGGGTGGGGCGTAATGGCAACAATACTCGAGGAAAAGATCAGATGAAGAAAAAAACTATCGTGCTGATGCTGGCCGCTGCCGTTCTGGGGGGCCAGGCTCAGGCGGCCGAGCTGAAAACCTTCGATCAGCGCTTCAGCTACACGCTGGGGGTGCGCATGGCCAAGATGCTCACCGCACAGGGGATCGGAAAGCTGGACGGGGCGGCCTTTGGCGAGGCCGTGGCCGACGTCGTCAATGGCAACAAGCTGCAGATGACCGATGAGCAGATGGCCGCGACGCTCAAGGAACGGTCTGAAAAGATGCACAAGGAACGCAAGGCGAAAGCGGCCGCCGCACTGGAAGCAAGCAAGAAATTCCTGGCGGAGAATGCCACCAAGGAAGGCGTAAAAGTGACGGAATCCGGGTTGCAGTACAAAGTCATCAGGGAAGGCAAGGGCGAATCGCCAAAGAAGACGGACAGGGTCAAGGTTCATTATGAAGGTCACACCATAGACGGCAAGAAGTTCGACAGCTCCTATGACAGGGGCAAGCCGGCGGAATTTGGCGTAGGCGGCGTGGTCAAGGGCTTTTCCGAGGCCTTGCAGCTGATGAAACCAGGAGCCAAGTACAAAGTCTTCATTCCCCCTGAGTTGGGATACGGCGAACGGGGAGCGGGTAGAGTCATCGGCCCCAATGAAGCGCTGATCTTCGACCTGGAGCTGCTGGAGGTACTGCCCGACAAGCCCAAGCCGGGGGCTGAGGGTGCCGAAAAGAAATAAGTTTTCGGCAGGCCACAAAAAACGCCGCTGCTCAGCGGCGTTTTTTATTGAACTCAGTTCTTGTCCATTTCCAGGTATTCCCAGATTTTTTCCGTGAGCGTCTTGTCCGTGGCCTTCAGGCTGGGGAAATTCCCCTTGGCCTCGTTCAGGGCCAGCACCCGGAGCGTATCCCGGTACAGCTGATCCATGCCCATCTTGTCGTAGGCAATGATCATGATGGTCAATGCGTCCTTGACGGAGGGCGTGTACTGGTAGTGCTCGACCACGTACTGGGCGCGGTTGGCGGCGGCCAGCCATGCGCCCCTGTCCAGGTAATAGCGGGCCACGTGAATTTCATGCTTTGCCAGCTGATTGCGCAGGTAGAGCATGCGCAGCTTGGCGTCTTCGGCATACTCGGTATCCGGGAAGCGGCGTACCAGTTCGGCAAAGACATCATAGGCTTCCTGGGTTGACCCGGGATCCCGCTGGGAGTTGTCCGTGGGCAGGAAGCGGGAGAAAAAGCCCATGTTGCGGGTAAAATACACCACGCCTTTAAGATAGAGGGCATAGGCTACGGCGGGGTGATCCGGGTGCAGTTTTTCGAAGCGCTCCAGGGCCGCCAGCGCGGCATCCGGTTCATCGGCCTTGTACTGTGCATAGGCGATATTGAGCTGTGACTGCAAGGCATACTTGCCAAACGGGTAGCGGGATTCCAGCTTCTGGTAGTATTCGATGGCCTTGTCGTAGTTGCCGCCCTGCATGTTCGCAGTGGCTTCCGAGTACAGTTTCTGGGCGGACCAGCCTGCAGTCTTGTCTTTTTGCTCGGGCAACAGGCTACAACCACCCAACAACAGTGAGACAATGAAAAGCGGCCAGATGATCTTAGGCATGGACTCGGATACCCCGGTAGCAGTGTACGCCCGATTATAACGCAGATTCAGCTAAGGCAGAAAAAGCGCAGCCAAGCGAGGTTTTCTTGACGGAAGAAATACATCTTCAAGGGGTGGTCAGTCCGGAGCTGTCCGGTAAGCGCCTGGATCAGGCGCTGGCGTCGCTGTTTCCCGATTATTCCCGCAGCCGTCTGACCGGATGGATCCGCGAGGGCCGGGTACAGGTGGACGGCGAGCAACGCAAACCCAAGGAGAAAGTCTGGCCTGGGGAAAAGATCGTCCTGCGGGCAGTGTTGGATAATAACGAGAGCTGTCAGGCAGAAGACCTTCCCCTGGAGCTGCTGTACGAGGACGAACATCTGCTGGTGGTGAACAAGCCGGCGGGCCTGGTGGTGCATCCGGCGGCGGGAAACTGGAGCGGGACCCTGCAGAATGCCCTGCTTCATCATGATCCGGAACTGGAGAAACTGCCCAGGGCGGGCATCGTGCATAGGCTGGACAAGGATACTACCGGGCTGATGGTGGTGGCGCGCAGCCTGCCGGCGCACAAGCATCTGGTGGAAGCCCTGCAGGCCCGGAAGATCAAGCGGGAATATATGGCAGTGATCAACGGCCTGCCCACGGCGGGGGGGACGGTGGATGCGCCCATTGGACGCCACCCGGTCAATCGCCTGCGTATGGCCGTGACGGCTGCTGGCAAGCCGGCTCGCACCCATTTCCGCATCAGGGAAAGATTCCGCGCCCACACCCTGGTGGATGTGCAGCTGGAATCCGGTCGTACCCACCAGATTCGTGTGCACATGGCGTATATTCATCATCCCCTGGTCGGTGATCCGGTCTATGGTGGGCGTCTGAAACTGCCGCCGGCTGCCAGCGAAACGCTCCGGTCCCTGCTGCGGGGATTCGGGCGCCAGGCGCTGCATGCGCGGCGCCTGAGCCTGACGCACCCCATCTCAGGGGAAGAGATGACTTGGGTGAGCCCTGTGCCTGAAGACCTGGTGGCACTGCTGGAAGGATTGCGTGGGGATGTGCAAACAGATGGCGCCTGAATTCCTCATTCCCGACTGGCCCGCGCCGCGCCATGTCAGGGCATTGAGCACCACCCGTGTCGGGGGTGTCAGCGCTGCTCCCTGGAACAGTTTCAATCTGGGGGATCATGTGGGGGATGCCCCGGCCAGCGTGCGGGCGAACCGCAGGATACTGCGTGATGCCGGCAGGCTGCCCGCCGAACCACGCTGGCTGGAGCAGGTGCATGGTTGCGATGTGAGCATGCCGACATTACCTCGGAGCCGGGCGGACGCCAGTTTCAGTAACCGTGCTGGTGAAGTGTGCGTGGTGTTGACAGCAGACTGCCTGCCGGTGCTGTTCTGCAACGACTCGGGGACTGCTGTGGCAGTGGCCCATGCCGGCTGGAGAGGATTGGCCAATGGCGTGCTGGAACGAACCCTGGCCTGTTTCGAGGATTCTCCGTCATCACTTCTTGCCTGGCTGGGGCCGGCCATCGGTCCCCGTCATTTCGAGGTTGGGCCTGAGGTGAGAGCGGCCTTTGTGGACAGCCATGCGGAAGCGGCGTCGGCCTTTCGGTCAGGCAAGGCTGACAGGTGGTTTGCCGACATCTGGAAACTTGCCCGCCAGCGTCTGGAGGCTGTGGGTGTTTCCCGGATCCATGGCGGTGGCCATTGCACCTATGAGGAAGAAGAACGCTTTTTTTCTTACCGAAGGGATGGTGAAACAGGCCGCATGGCCAGCCTGATCTGGCTGGAGAATAGTCCTCAGTAACAGACCCGGTTTCGTCCTGCCGACTTGGCTTCATAGAGCTTTTGGTCCGCGGCTTTTACCAGGTCCTCGGTGCGCATTCCCGGCTCCCACTGGGCGACTCCCAGGCTGACGGTCACCTTCAGGCCCGGGGCGATGCGGTCCCAGTCCTGCTTTTCCACCAGACTGCGAAGTTTTTCACTGGCCAGCCGGGCGCTTTCCAGGTTCTGGAGGGGAAAACAGATCAGGAACTCCTCGCCTCCATACCGTCCTACGAAATCGCTGGCACGGCAATTGTGTTTCAAGATTCTGGACAGATGCTGCAGTACCTTGTCTCCGGTGGCATGTAGGTATTTGTCGTTGATCCGTTTGAAATGGTCGATATCCAGCAGGGCAATGGACAGGGGGGCACCGGTCTGCCGCGCGTGATCGATCTGATCAGCGATGAACTCGTCCGCATGCCGCCGGTTGCTGATGCCAGTAAGGGAGTCCTGCCGGGCCAGATCCCGAAGCGTCCGGGTGCGTTCCCGAACCAGCGCCTCCAGATGCAGGCGGATGTTTGCGTACCGGCTCATCACCAGCATGCCGGCGCTTATCACCAGGAGCAGCAGAAAGAACAAGGATAGATCCTGGCGGTTGTAAACCAGCGCCAGCGCCATCCCCACCAGCCCGATGCCCATTTCCAGTAGTGGGCCATGGAAGTTAATGGTCTTATTGGGATTTCCTCCCTGCAGATAGACCAGTACATACATAAGCGCCTGATTGAGCAGCTGCATTACCAGCAGGGTGGAGAAAACCAGCAGCAGGGAGTCCTGGCTGATGTGGATCATGGGTATTTCTCCTCCCTGCCACTGGTACCATTTGCCTCCCAGCAGCAGGACAAGAGTCATCATGCCGCTGTTGATCATGACCGCATTGATGGTATGCATGAGCGACGCGCCCCGGAACAGCCGCAGCCAGGAAACCAGAAAATAGCTCAGCCCAGTGATCCATGCGGCATGAAAACTTCCCAGGGTGAGCAGGCACAGCATTTGCGCGGCCCGGTCGAGAGAGATACAGCCAAAATAAGGATGTTTGTAACAGACTGTCAGGGTGAACAGGGAGTACACCAGAAAGCCTGTCAATACCATGGGAGAGACTGCTGTTTCAGGAAGCTCCAGGTACTTCAGGCTGAGCAGCGCCGTGCCGAACAACAGGCTGGCGAAAAGAAAGACCCCCGGCCCGTCTTTGTCAGGTACCTGGTGCTGGCGTAGTTTGTTGCAGGATTTCACCAGTGAACGCCAGGTAAGGTTCTGTGTCTTGTCGAAGCTGCGGATATCCATAGTCGAGCCAGATTTGTGGATTGAGGGTGTGCCGGTCAATTCATCAAAGGCTCATTTCTCCGATGGTCGCCCCTGTCTGATGCCTTGAATCGTCATATCCATCTCCTTCGTTATGCAGCTCAGAATTCATCAGAGCTTTTTGAGCTTCGAGTATACTACGATTTGGAAATCTGCCGGTTTTCCTGTCACGGTCAGACGGCCGCAGGGCCAGTCTGATCCCGCTTCAGTAACAGATGCGGTTCCAGCCGCTGGATTTGGCCTCATATGGTGACAGTCAGACCAGTGACTTTCCATGGTCGCACCGCATCCGTGAATTGCATATCTTTCGCCGGATTCCCTATGTGATGCGGCTGAATGCTCTGGGGGTTTCCCTTGATCGATGCTTTGAATCTGTCTCCTTAACGTATTGAACGGCTCGGAATTCATCAGAGCTTGTTGCCGCTTAAAGTATACTATGGCTATGGAATCCTCCTATCATCCACAGCTCTTACAGGAAGGCAGGCATGAGCAACTGGTATATGCTGACACTGACAGGCGAAGACCGACCGGGTATCGTTGCCCGGGTGACCCAGGCACTGTTCGAGCGGGACATGATCCTGGGCGAGGCTTCCATGCTGCGCCTTGGTGGCAATTTCACCATCATGATGATGGTCCGGGGCGAGCTGGATGTTCCGGCACTGGAACAGGCCCTGGAAGCTGTGACCCGCAGCCTGGGCCTGAGCCTGCACATCGATCCCATGCGTGGCGGGCTTCATCAGCATGTGCCGCCCAATCTCATGGTCCGCGTCAGTGGTGCTGACCGGGCTGGCATCGTGGCCCGGGTCACCGGCGTACTGGCGGAAGCCGGGTTCAATATTCTCGATCTGGAATCCGACGTGGCAGGCACGGCGGAACAGCCCGTGTACATCATGCAGATCGCCGGCGTGGCCAAGGTGCCCCTGGAGGTGCTGGAGCAAGCCGTGAGTGGCCTGCGGGAGGAAGGCATAGAGGTGAACATCTCTCCCGTGGAAATGCTGGTGGGCTGATTGGTGGAACCCTTGCAGATACTCACCATCCCGGATGAGCGCCTGAAGCAGCCCTCTGAACCGGTGACGGATTTCGATGAAGAATTGCGGGATTTCGTGGCTCGCCTGGAGCTGACCCGCCAGCAGGGGCCCGCCGCCGTGGGCATAGCCGCGCCCCAGGTGGGGCATTTCCAGCGCATTGCCATCGTGGACTGCTCCAACACCCGCAAGCCGGTACCCAATCATGGCAAGCTGGTCCTCATCAACCCGGAAATTACTCATTGGGATGGTTATGAAGTCGGCCGGGAGGGCTGTCTGTCAGTGCCGGACTACACGGGCAACGTCATCCGTGCCACCCAGATCCGTCTCAAAGCCCTGGACGAATACGGGGAGGAGAAAGAGTATGAAATGGAAGGTTATGAAGCCCGGGCCGTGCAGCACGAAATCGACCACCTGGACGGCATCCTGTTCATCGACCGGGTGGTGAGCCGCCGTACTGATTTGTTCAAACGCAAGGTGTACCGCTGATGAATGTACTCGACGCCATCGAAGGCCGCATTTCCACCCGCGCCTACCTGGACAGGCCCGTTGCCGACGATACTATCTACAAGATCCTGGAGGTGGCCCGCTGGAGTCCTTCCGGGGTGAACACCCAGCCCTGGAAGGTGGCTGTGGTACGCGGCGAGGCCCTGGCCCGGCTCAGTGAAGCCCTGCTGGGGCGGGCAGCGGTAGGAGAGAAGCCGGCCCCGGATTATGTCTATTATCCCCGGGAATGGGTGACGCCCTACAAGGAACGGCGCTTTCAGTGCGGCATGGATTTGTACAAGGCCCTGGGCATCGGCCGGGACGACAAGGACAAGCGTGTGGAGGCGGCCCTCAACAACTACCGCTTCTTTGGCGCCCCTGTAAGCTTGTTCTTCTTCATGGACAGGGCCCTGGGACAAGGGTCCTGGCTGGACATGGGCATGTTCATCCAGTCCGTGATGCTGGCGGCCCGGGAATTCGGCCTGGGCAGCTGCCCCCAGGCCTCCACCGCAGATTATCCCGACCTGGTGCGCGAGGTTACGGGCATTTCTGACGATCAGCTACTGCTCTGTGGTCTGGCCCTGGGCTATCCCGACGAGGAACACCCGGTGAACCGCTATCGCACCCGGCGGGAAGATGTGGAGAGTTTTTCAGTCTGGGTGGATTGAAACGGTATTGATTTTCTCCGGTCCAGCCCCATGTAAGGCCCATCTAGAAGAATTTGGGAGCCTGACAACATGCGGATGGACAAACTGACAAGCAAATTTCAACTGGCACTGGCCGATGCCCAGAGCCTTGCCCTGGGCAAGGATCACCAGTTCATCGAGCCGGTGCATCTGATGATCGCCATGCTGGACCAGGAAGGCGGTGGCGTGCGTCATCTTCTCACCCAGGCTGGCGTGAACGTCAATCAGCTGCGTTCCAGCCTCGGGGAGATTCTCGATCACATGCCCAGCGTCACCGGGGGTGACGCGGATGTGCATGTGTCCAATGATCTGAATCGCCTGCTCAACCAGACGGACAAACTGGCGCAGAAACGGGGCGATCAGTACATTTCCTCGGAGCTGTTCGTGCTGGCGGCCGTGGAGGACAAGGGTGCCCTGGGCGATGCCATGCGCAAGGCCGGCGCCAGCAAGGGTGCCATCGAGAAAGCCATCGAGAACGTGCGTGGCGGCCAGGCGGTGGATGATCCCAATGCCGAGGATCAGCGCCAGGCCCTGGAAAAATACACCATCGACCTCACCGAGCGGGCCGAGCAGGGCAAGCTGGATCCGGTCATCGGCCGCGACAGCGAAATCCGCCGCACCGTGCAGGTGCTCCAGCGCCGCACCAAGAACAACCCCGTGCTCATCGGCGAGCCCGGCGTGGGCAAGACTGCCATCGTGGAAGGGCTGGCCCAGCGCATCGTCAATGGCGAGGTGCCGGAAGGCCTGAAGAACAAGCGCCTGCTGTCCCTGGACATGGCAGCGCTGATCGCTGGCGCCAAGTTCCGCGGCGAGTTCGAGGAACGCCTCAAAGCCGTGCTCAATGACCTGGCCAAGGCCGAGGGGCAGATTATCCTGTTCATCGACGAGATTCACACCATGGTGGGCGCGGGCAAGACCGAAGGCTCCATGGATGCCGGCAACATGCTCAAGCCGGCCCTGGCGCGGGGCGAGCTGCATTGCGTGGGTGCCACCACCCTGGACGAGTACCGCCAGTACATCGAGAAGGATGCCGCCCTGGAGCGCCGCTTCCAGAAAGTGCTGGTGGACGAGCCCAGCGTGGAAGACACCATCGCCATCCTGCGCGGTCTGAAAGAGCGCTACGAAGTGCATCATGGCGTGGAGATCACCGACCCGGCCATCGTGGCGGCGGCCACCCTGTCGCACCGTTATATCACCGACCGGCAGCTGCCGGACAAGGCCATCGACCTCATCGACGAGGCGGCCTCGCGCATCCGCATGGAAATCGATTCCATGCCCGAGGAAATGGACAAGCTGGACCGGCGTCTCATCCAGCTCAAGATCGAGCGGGAAGCCCTGAAGAAGGAATCCGACGAGGCTTCCAGGAAGCGCCTGGAAGCCCTGGAGGAGGAAATCAGCCGTTTGGAGAAAGAGTTCTCCGACATGGAGGAGATCTGGAAGGCCGAAAAGGCAGCCGTGCAGGGCACGACCCATATCAAGGAAGAACTGGAGCGGGCGCGCATCGAGCTGGAGACGGCCCGCCGCGCCGGTGATTTGCAGCGCATGTCCGAAATCCAGTACGGCATCATTCCCCAGCTGGAGCAGCAGCTCGCGGCGGCGGACGAGGCCGAGCACATGGATTTCAAGCTCCTGCGCAACAAGGTCACCGATGAGGAGATTGCCGAGGTCGTTTCCAAGTGGACCGGCATCCCCGTGAGCAAGATGCTCGAGGGCGAGCGTGAGAAGCTGCTGAAGATGGAAGAGAACCTGACCAAACGCGTGGTGGGTCAGGACGAGGCCGTGCGCGCCGTGTCCGACGCGATTCGCCGCTCCCGCGCCGGCCTGGCCGATCCCAACCGGCCCAATGGCTCTTTCCTGTTCCTCGGTCCCACCGGGGTGGGCAAGACCGAGTTGTGCAAGGCCCTGGCGGAATTCCTCTTCGATACCGAAGACGCCATGGTACGCATCGATATGTCCGAGTTCATGGAGAAGCACTCCGTGGCGCGGCTCATCGGCGCGCCCCCGGGCTATGTGGGTTACGAGGAAGGCGGTTATCTCACCGAGCTGGTGCGGCGCAAGCCTTATTCCGTCATCCTCATGGATGAAGTGGAAAAGGCCCACCCGGACGTGTTCAACGTGCTGCTGCAGGTGCTGGACGACGGCCGCCTGACCGACGGCCAGGGCCGTACCGTGGATTTCCGCAACACGGTCATCGTCATGACCTCCAACCTGGGCTCGCACCTGATCCAGGAAATGGCTCATACGGGTGATTACGAGGCCATGAAGACCGCGGTGATGGAAGTCGTGGGCCAGCATTTCCGCCCCGAGTTCATCAACCGGGTGGACGAAACCGTGGTATTCCATCCCCTGGGACGGGAGCAGATCCGCAAGATCGCCAATATCCAGATCGAGCATCTGCGCAAGCGTCTGGAGGAGAGGGATCTGCAGCTGGATATCAGCGACGCGGCCCTGGATCTGCTGGGCGAAGCCGGTTTCGACCCCGTGTATGGCGCAAGGCCTCTGAAACGGGCCATTCAGCACCAGCTGGAGAACCCGCTGGCGCAGAAGATTCTCGCGGGCGAGTTCTCACCAGGAGATACCATCAAGGTCGATGTCAGCGGGGACGAACTGACATTCAGTCGCGGCTGAGATTATTTCCCCATGCAAACTCAGAGGCGTGTTCTTCATTGAACCCGCCTCTTTTTTTTTCGTTATCGGGCAACCAAATCTATCGCCTTCAGCCGCCTGTCTGCGGTACAAGGAGGTGCCACCATGTCCGATGGCCATAAGCCATTGCAAATGGAGGAAGCAGAAAGCCACATTTTCCGCGTCCGTGGCTGTAGATGTCCAAGGAGGATTTTTTTACATCATGCCGGAAAAAAGGTCATAATCACCCCCTGTCACCCTCAAGCGGAGACGCTCATGCGACATGGAGCAGGAACAGGCTTTGGAAACGCCCCGCCTATTCATCCGGAGGGCCATCCTGGTTTTCGTGCAGCTTGCATGGTTCACCAGCATGCCCCTGAGCGCGGGCGAAAACCGCGAAGAAACCCAACAGAAGCTCGACGCCGCCCGGGAACAGGCCCGGGAAGCGCGTATCGCGCCTTTGCGCCAGGAAAAGATCGAAGCCTGGGAAAAAAAGCGAGGAACACCAAAGCCGCGAGGCCTGCAGGATGAATACAGCTGTTTTGCACAACATGCCGGCAAGCGGCCTGCCATGTTTTCAAGACATCCCGAAGTGCATCAAAGCCTTCGGGTTCCAGAACAGTAATCGCCAGGCCCAGTGATCCCCGCTTCCTGTTTCCGGCCGGCAGCTCACCACAAGACCAGGAATACGGCAATGGAGCCCACATCTTCCTTCCTTCAGTCCATCAGGAAAGCCCGTAATTACGGTATCGGCGAGTTTCTCGAAATCATCGGCGAACTTTCCCAGGAAAGCACCAAGAAAGGCCGGCTCGGCCGCAATACCAAGGAGTTGGTCACTTTTGGCATTGCACTGCACAAGCAATGTGAGCGTTGCATCCGCATTCATGCGGAGGATGCGGTGCGGGCAGGCTCCAGCGAGGCGGAACTGGAGCAGGTTCGCAGGATCACCCTGTTCATGCGTTCCACCCCCGGCAAGGACGAACACCTGTGGAAATCCTGGAAGCGTTCCTGGAAGCATTTCGTCCTGGCCAAAGGCGCGGTCAAACATCGCAACCGGGAGCTTGTCGCGCTAGGAATATCCATCGTCATGCAACACCAAAAGCACATACGCCTGCATGTTCGTTCCGCTCTGGAGCTTGGTCACGAAGCAGCAGCAGTCGTCGAGGTCATGCCCATTGCCCTGCTGATGGACGGGGCGCCCGCCTTGTCGCAGATCCCCAGCCTGGTCAAGGCCCTGGAAAAGTCCGAACAACAGGAGGCCGGCAGGTGAACCAACACACGGCATACGGCAAACTGGAAGCCCTGTTCAGCAAGATCAACAACCTCAGTCACCTGGCCTCCATGGCGCACTGGGATGCCGCCACCATGATGCCGGCCGGCGGCAGTGAGGCCAGAGGGCAGGCGCTGGCCGAAGTGACTGGCCTGATCAACGAACTCGTCAGCGCCAGCGAAACCGGGGAACTTGTCGAGAAGGCGGAACAAGACCGGGATCAGCTGTCGGACTGGCAACAGGCCAACCTGCGTGAGATGCGCCGCCAGTGGTTCAACGCCAGCTGCGTCACTTCCGAACTGGTCAGGGCTCAGGCCATTGCCAGTTCCCGTTGCGAGAACGCCTGGCGTAAGCTGCGTGCGGAAAACAACTGGCTGGATTTTCAGCCCCTGCTTTCAGAAGTCATTGATCTTACGCGGGAGCAGGCCGCCATGCGCAGCGCAGCCTCCGGGCGCTCTCCCTATGACAGCCTGCTGGACCTCTACGAACCGGGCCAGACCGGCAGCAACATCGACAGCATATTTTCACGGCTGAAGGCATTTCTTCCGTCCTTCGTGGAAGAAACCGTGCAGCGGCAGAAAAATGAATCGGTGATCCGCCCTGCCGGAAGGTTTCCTGAGAAAAAGCAGAAAGCCCTGGCCATGGAACTCATGAAAGCCATCGGCTTCGACTTCGAACACGGCCGGCTGGATACCAGCCATCATCCGTTCTGTGGTGGCGTTCCCGACGATGTGCGCGTCACCACCCGCTACAACGAAGACGATTTCTGCGAAAGCCTGATGGGGGTACTGCACGAAACCGGCCATGCCAAGTATGAACAGGGACTTCCCCGCGAATGGCGTGCCCAGCCCGTAGGCAAGGCGAGGGGAATGGGCTTACACGAAGGCCAGAGCTTGTTCCAGGAGATGCAGGTTTGCCGCAGTCTGCCTTTTCTGCGCTTCGCCGCTCCCCTCATGCGCAGGCATCTCGACAACGATGAAACGCCAGCTGCCTGCTGGCAGGCTGAAAACCTGTTCCGACTCAACAGCAGGGTGGAACCCGGCTATATTCGCGTCAACGCCGACGAGGTCACTTATCCTTTGCACGTGATCCTCCGCTACGAGATTGAAAAGAACCTGATCGAAGGAAGACTGGAGGTCAGAGACATTCCGGAAGTCTGGGACCAGAAGATGCAGGATTACCTGGGGCTGTCAACCGGGGACAACCATCGTGATGGCTGCATGCAGGATATTCACTGGGCCCACGGCCTGCTGGGTTATTTTCCCACCTACACCCTGGGCGCCATGAATGCTGCCCAGCTGTACCAGGCGGCGCGCAATGCCATCCCCGACCTGGAGGAACAGATTTCCAGGGGAGACTTCGAGGCGCTGAACCAGTGGCAGTCGCAAGCCGTCTGGTCATGGGGGAGCTACTACAGCATCGACGAACTCATGCGTCAGGCCACCGGCGAAACCCTGAACCCCGATTATTTCATCGAACATCTGAAGCAGCGTTTTGCTCCGGCATGAGCACGGGCAGCCCGTTCTTCTCCAACGCCCGGTGCACCTTGCGGGCCGTACGCGCAAGGTGGCTCAGGTCCGCCAGGCCCGGTTTTTCCCCCGCATCCAGGCGCGCCTCCCAGTCATCCAGTTCTGCGGCCATGAACTCCAGCAGTTTCATGGAACAGCTCCTGCACTCATCCGCGCAAACCTGTGCTTCCGGCATGTCGAAGGGAATGGCCGCGCGCACCTGGGCGATGAGATCACGCATGGCATCGGTGGTTGAGGGTTTACGGCCGGCTGTGGACATCTTGAATATTGGTTGTAAATGAATACCGCGATGATACCGGAATTCGACAACCGGCGGCTCTGGTCCCCGTCCTGGCTCTTCGTATCCCGCCCTTGAACTGGGCTGCAGATGGGCTATCATCGCCCCTTGCCGTTCCCAGAACAAACCGGCAGCTCGGGCTGCCCGGGAAGAATACCGAGTGAAGACATTACAGCACCTCCTGGACAGGAACCGCGAATGGGCTGAAGCCATCACCCGGGATGATCCCGGTTTCTTCAGCCAGCTTTCCCGCCAGCAGGCGCCGGAGTACCTGTGGATAGGCTGCTCAGACAGCCGCGTGCCCGCCAACCAGATCATCGACCTCAGACCTGGTGAGGTCTTCGTGCACCGCAACATCGCCAATGTGGTGGTGCATACCGACCTCAACTGCCTGTCTGTCATCCAGTTTGCCGTGGAAGTGCTGAAGGTGAAGCACATCATCGTTTGCGGCCACTATGGCTGCGGGGGCGTCAGGGCTGCCATGGAAACCCGCGATCACGGCCTCATCGACAACTGGCTGCGCCATATCAAGGATGTTTCCAGACTGCACCAGGACAAACTGCAGGACCTCCCGGAAGCCCGGCGTTTCGACCTGCTGTGTGAACTCAATGTCATCGAACAGGTACGCAATGTCTGTGGCACCACAGTGGTGCGCAACGCCTGGAAGCGCGGCGACGACCTGTGCGTGCACGGCTGGATCTACAACATCGAGAACGGCATCATCAAGGATCTGGATACCGGCATTTGCTCCGGCAGACAGCTCCAGCAGAAGGAATAGTCCCCGCTCGGTTTTTCCACCAGCCCCTAACAAATGACAGAGAAAAGCCGCGACCGTTCACCCTGTTATCCCAACATCGTCATGTTCCATTCCGCTCGTACAGCCCCTGGTCATGAGCCGGGATCATCAGGCGCTGGAAGTCATCCGGATCCAGGGGGTGGGAGAAATGATAACCCTGAAAATAGCGACATCCCAGGTTGCGCAGGAACAGGTACTCCGCCTCCCTCTCGATGCCTTCCGCAACCACCATCAACCCCAGGGTGTCGGCGATATTGAGAATGGCGCTGATCAGTGCCTGGCTTTCCCCGTCATCACAGACGTTGCGCACGAACTCACGATCGATTTTCAGCTCCTTCACCGGCAGCTGCTTCAGGTAGCTGAGAGAGGAGTAGCCCGTACCAAAATCATCCATGGAAAAGTGGATTCCCAGGTGCTGTAATTCATCCATGGCGGCAACGACGCTACGTACTTCGGCGGCAATCACGGTTTCGGTGATCTCGAATACCACCACGTTCAGCAGTTCCGGCAAGAGGAAACGCTCTGCCAGCATCCGCACATGATCCACGAAATCATGATGCAGCAGTTGCCGTACACTGATGTTGACGGAAAACTGTTGCAGTTTCAGTCCCTGTTCATGCCATTTGCTCAAGGTGGAAAAGGCCGTGGCCAGGATATGTTCCCCCAGGCGGATGATCAGCCCCGTCTGCTCGGCAATGGGAATGAAACGGTCAGGAGGCACCTCTCCCAGGGTGCCGCTGGTCCAGCGCGCCAGGCACTCGGCGCCCACGATGCACTTTTCCTCATCCACGATGGGCTGATAGCAAAGACGGATCTCGTCGTTTTCCAGGGCAAAATGCAGCAGGCGTTCGATCTGCAGATGCAGCTCCACGCGCCGGGATACCTCCTCGTTGAACAACACCACGCCATCCCTGCCTGCGCCCTTGGCTTCGTACATGGCAATATCCGCTTCGCGGACAAGACTGCCGGAATCCTGTTCTTCATGAGAAAACACACGCACGCCAATGCTTGCGCTGATGTAGATCCTGTGTCCGGAAACAACATAGGTTTCCTTGAGCCGGGACAACAGGGCCTCAGCCAATTCCAGGGCATGGCGCTCGCAGGATTCGGTATGGAGATACTCTTCGCCGATGACAATGAATTCATCCCCCCCCAGGCGCGCCAGGCAGCAGTCGCGGGGCACCGTCCAGCGCATGCGCTTGGCCACTTCTTCCAGCAGCCGGTCACCCACAGCATGCCCCAGGGAGTCGTTGACGGTCTTGAAATGATCCAGGTCCACGAGCAGCAGGAAGGAGCAACCCCGGGTTTCCTTCAGGTCCATCATCATCTGCTGAAGCCGCTCCATGAAATGCTGCCGATTGTTCAGCCCGGTCAACAGATCATGGGCCGCCTGCCGGTGTGTGGTTTCCAGCAGGCTGTAGGTACTGGAGGCGGCATAGTAGAGCACGCCCCCAAGTATGCTGGCAAAAATGCTCAGCACATAGCCATACCATTCACCAATGCCGGCAAAATAGATCACCAGCAACAGCATCATTAGCGGAACGATGGGCCGATACAGACTGGGCACGGGGTACAGAAAGGAAGCAGCAACCGTGGTCGCGCCAATCTGCGTGAATATGGCGATGTAATGCAGGTTGAAACTGCTCTCCCTGACATAGATGACGAATATCAGCGCCCAGAGCAGAAAGAACACATAGACGAACAGCATCACCTTCCGGCACCAGCGGCGCAGTTCCCTTTCTCCCATGAGCTTGGACTTGAAATGGTGGTACAGCCACAGGCCACGCAGGGAAACCAGGACATTCAGCCCGTACCAGATGGCTGCCGGCCAGACCACACCCGCCATCCAGCCGAGGAATATATATCCCAGGCCAGGAAACAGCGACAACATCACCATGACGGGGATCTGCCGGTGAAGAAATCTGCAAAATTGTGGTTCCATATGAGTCAAATTATAAGACAGCCTGACGGCAGCCGGGCATGTACATTACCGAACAATGGGGAAACAAGTGTTCCAGGGAACAGCGGAAAAATTCAGAGCCTTCTCCGGCACAGGACGTTGGCGGTATAATCAGTTGCTGCAAGCAGTTGATTTTGAAGAAAGCCATAGACCGAATTTGCAGGGCAGCGCCTCCGGGTAAAGCAGGAATGGCTGTTGTCCGGACTTCCCCGGCCTCCTGGCGCACCGGCTATCCTCATAAGTTGAAAGACATCACTTTCCGTTACAGAGATTCAGGATAGGCTTTTCCTTCAGGGGACATCCTGCACACGGCAACGCCAGCGGATTCCCGAACATGGTATTTACCCGGACAATACGATTAAACTTCCGGTGACAATAGCCGGCAATCCGCCGGGCATTTTCTGACGGATGCCGGCCACAGCCGAGGTCACCATGAATGAGAAGAGGGTCATATTGACATAGGACTATGGCTTACTTGCGCGTATACCTGAACAATGCATTGCTGGACCAATTCGAACTCACGGACGACACCCTCACCATTGGGCGGGCACGTGACAACGATATCGTTCTGGACAACCCAGGCGTGTCTTCCCATCATGCCGTGGTCAAGGCGAAAGGCATAGGTCATGTACTGGTGGACCGGAACAGCACCAATGGCACTTTCATCAACAACAAGCGCATCAAGGAGCAGGAACTGGCCTTCAGGGACGAGATCCAGATCTACAACTTCGTTCTCAAGTACATGCCCCGGGCCCGCCTGGCTGCCACGGAGGAGCAAGAAGCCAGCACCACACCCACGGAACACGCGGCCACGGTGGAAATCGCCATTTCCGACGTGAATGCCTTGAAGAAACTGCGCAAGCGCAAGAAAGTGGGGCAGCTCATCCACCTGGATCAGGGCCGGCAGGCCGATCGGCACGTCCTCAGGGAAATACACTGTTCACTGGGGCGTGCCCGGGATGCAGACATCCGGATCGGCGGCTGGTTCGCACCAAAGACGGCTGCCATCATCGTCAGACAACACAACGCCTACCATCTGATTCCACAAAAACGAGGCAAGGTAAAAATCAATGGAATGCCGGTCACCGCTGAAAGCGTACTCAAGCCAGGGGATCACATCTCCGTCAGGGGTAAGGACTACCTGTTCCAATATACCTCCAGCCATGGCAGCTGACGATTCGGTTCCTCATATCCCTGGATACAGAATCCTCAATCTTATTGGCCGTGGCGCCAATGCGACGGTATACCTGGCACTGCAGGAATCGCTGAACCGCCATGTGGCGCTGAAGATCCTGCAGAAATTCGAGTGCCCGGCGCAAGCCGTGCGTTTTTTCAACGAGGGCCAGATCGTCGCCTCCATGAATCATCCCAATATCATCACCATCTATGATATCGGGTCCGTGGGCAGCCAGCAGTACATCGCCATGGAATACCTGGACGGGGGCTCCCTCAGAGACAGAATCAAGGAGCATCCCTCTCCCGCTGAGGCCCTCGACATCGTGCAGGCCATTGGCAGCGCCCTGGAATTCGTTCACCAGGGGGGCATCGTGCATCGGGACATCAAGCCCGAGAACATCCTCTTCCAGAAGGCAGGCATACCGAAAATCACCGATTTCGGGGTGGCCAAGGCCCTGGACAGGGACATGAACCTCACCATGGACGGCACCGCCCTGGGCAGCCCATACTATCTGAGTCCGGAGCAGGCCGAAGGCAAGGATCTGGATGGCAGGTCCGACATCTATTCCCTGGGCGTCATCCTGTTCGAGATGCTGGCTGGGCGCAAACCTTACCTGGGAGAATCCCAGATCGAGGTCATCTTTGGTCACCTGAACAAGCCTATCCCTTCTTTGCCGGAGGAGCACAGGCATTACCAGGCCCTGGTGGACAAGATGATGGCCAAGAGTGCGGATGAGCGTTTTTCCTCCGCCGGGGAGATGCTGGAATACATGAATGCCCTGCGCAGCCTTGGCAGGGATGCCCCCGGGAAGGCAGCCGATTCGGGGCGGCGTTCCCGTTCCACCACATCCGGACGGACTGGCAGCACGACCGCCTTTCTGAGCGCTCATCCCTGGTTGTCTTCCCTGGCAGCCCTGGCCCTGGCCGGTGTTGCTGCAGCCCTGCTGTTGCCAGCTTCTCCCCCGCCCCCTTCTCCGTCCGGAAGCCCTGCCACCCAGGGGGGCAGTATCGGGCCGGTGACCCAAAGCGAGCCAACTATGGCAGGCAACCCGTCGCCTGCAAACACTCCTCCCCCGGATCAGCCAGTCACGGATGTGCAGGATTCCAGCACCGTCTCTTCCCCGGCGGAAGCTCCCGCCGACGAGACGTCGCCTGACAGCCTGGCCGGGCGCACTGCAGAAAACACGGCGGCGGAACCGGAAGCCGTACATCCTGATGCCATGGAAGAACAGCTTCCGCCAGCAGCATCGCCCGCCGAAGCACCGAAAGTCGTCCAGGCCGGGGAGAATATCTCCCCTGAGGGGCCCCCGCTGGAAGCTGCTGTCGCGGCCAGCGCAGCTGATGAATCACCATCCGCACAGGAGCAGATGGACATTTCTGCAAAGGTGGAAGAACTGCTGTCCCAGGCGGACGCAGCCCTGAAGAAATATCGTCTCACCAGTCCCAGGACCAGCAGCGCCTACCATTATTACAGGGAAGTGCTGAAGCTGGACCCCCATAACAAAAAGGCTTCCAGGGGAATCCGGAGGATTGCCGATCGCTACAGCACGCTGGCAGACAAGGCGTTGAAGAAAGGTGACGAAAAAAAATCCCGAGCCTACGTCAAGCGGGGACTGAGCCTGAGCCCGCGCAACAGAAATCTCCTGGCCATGCAGCGGCGCCTCGATGAACTGGAAGCCGCCCGACTGGCTCCGCCACCACCCCGCCAGCCCGAGCCGGTCAAGCCTCCTCCCCCGCCGAAACCCGAGCCCGTGAACTCCAGTTTGCAGCTCCTGGAGTCCTTGGAGTAAGGTTGAATCATGGAACCAGGGAACAAATGACAACATGGGCTGGGAGTTCGCGCAGGGCTCGGACATAGGCGGTCGCCCCGAGCAACAGGACGCCTATTCCATCCTGGATCACATGGGCAGCTACCTGCTGGTGCTGGCAGATGGCATGGGCGGTCGTGAAGAGGGCGCGGCAGCCTCGGATGCCGTCATCGAGACTGCACATACCCGCTTCTATTCTCCCCACCGCGCTTACCCCGAGCAATTTCTCAAACGCCTGTGCATGGAGGCCCACCGCCGCATATGCAAGCTCGGGCAGAACCACGACAAGTTGTCCGGCAGCACGGTCGTATTTCTCTACCTTCAAGAGAAGGCAGCCTACTGGGCTCACGTGGGTGATTCCCGGCTCTATCATTTCCAGAATGATCGCCTGCTGTACCACACCACCGACCATTCGCTGGTGGAGCTTCAGCAGCAGGAAAGCACCTTTGGCAACAATGCGGAAACCAATCAGCTCTACATGTGCCTGGGAGGAAGCAACGCTGTGGAGCCGGAAATCAACGCCGCCGGCCTGGGCAACGACGATATATTCCTGTTGTGCAGTGACGGCTTCTGGAATGAAGTGGACCCCGATGAGATGCTGCAGCAACTCAGGCTGCCTGGCACTCTGCAGTATCACGCGGACATGTTGATCCGCACGGCGGCAGAACGAGGAGGCAGCAACGCCGACAACATCAGTCTGCTCATTGCCCGGCGGAGGCAGAAACAACGCCTGCCGAAGCTGGTAAGGAAGCTATTCAACAAAAACTGAAGCCCTGCGCTCCAGGATCAGATTGCCTATCCCGTCCACCTGGCAGGTCCAACCCTGCGCCAACCAGGTGGTGGCCACCCGTTCAGCGATCAACGCCGGGCCTTGGATTTCCTGGCCCGCCACGAGCCGGTCGCGGGAAAAACAGGGCACGGGCTGTTGCTCTCCATGAACGGCGCAGTATTCAAATGCGCTCCCCGGTTTTCCCTTTCCGGCCATCACCGGCTGTACGGGAAGCGCTGCGCCGCGCATCGCTGTCCGCAGGTTCACCAGCTCCAGGGGTAATTCCATGCTGTGCCCGTAGCGCCGGGCGTGCAAGGCATGGAATGCCCGAGCCACCCCGGCAATACTGCTCCAGGGAATATTCAGGGTGTAGGACTGCCCCTGGTAACGTACATCCAGTGACCCTTGGACACTGCACTGTTCCCGGGAGATGCCTTCCGCCTCCATGGAAGCCAGTGCCTCGGCGGCAAGCCTGTCCAGGGCATCCTGGACATCCTTCTCCCGTAGTGTGTCCAGGGGCGCGAGCCAAGTGCGTGACAACTGGCGTCCGGGAGGCGCCACCAGCATGCCCAGGGCGGACAGCACCCCCCCATGGACCGGCACCATGGCTTGCTGCATGCCCAGGGACTCCGCCAGGGCGCATACGTGCAGACCCCCGGCGCCACCAAAGGAAACCAGGGTGAAGCCCGCTGGATTCACGCCACGCTGTACGGATATGGTGCGCAAGGCCCTTGCCATGTGCTCGTTGGCGACACGGATCACTGCCTGCGCAGCTTCCCGGCCCGTGGTCCCCATGGCAGCCGCCAGTTTCTCCATCGCGGCTGTCGAGGCATCTACGTTCAGGGACATGTCACCGCCGAGAAAGGCGCCGGGCAACAGACGTCCCAGCAGCAGATTGGCGTCGGTCACCGTGGGCCGGCTTCCGCCCCGGCCATAGCAGGCAGGACCGGGATCAGCACCGGCGGATTCGGGCCCCACTTGCAACATGCCGCCTTCATCCAGCCAGGCGATGGAGCCGCCCCCGGCGCCTATGGTATGCATGTCCACCATGGGTACGGCCACCGGCCAGCCGCCGATGCGGCCTTCCGTGGTCAGCTGGGGTTCGCCATCGATGAGCGCCACGTCGGTGGATGTCCCCCCCATGTCGAAACTCAACAGTTTCTCCCTGCCGGCCTGTTTGCCCAGATGACCGGTGGCCACCAGCCCGCCTGCCGGACCGGACAACAACATGCGCACGGCCTGTTCACCGGCCTGTCCGGCGGCAACGGTATCGCCGGAACTCTGCATCACCGACAAGCGGCTTCCCCTCAGCCCCTGCTGCAGCCGGTGCAGATAATTTTGCACCAGCGGCCCCACGCAGGCATTCAGCCAAGTGGCCATGCCCCGTTCATACTCACGGATTTCCGGTAGTACCCGGGATGAGAGGGAAACGAACACATCCTGCGGCAGCGCCGCGGCCAGTTTTCTTTCCGCGGCATCATCCAGCCAGGAAAACAGGAGATTCACGGCGACGGCCCCGGGGCGGTGTTCCTCGATGGTGGCCAGCAGCACACGCAGGTCTTCCTCGGTAACCGGCTCCAGCAGCTCTCCCTGAGCAGACAAACGTCCCCCGGTTTCTATGCACAGCTCCCGCGGCACGGGCAGTGCTGGGGCAGGCGGCTGAAAGTCGTACAGACGGCGACGGTTCTGTCGCCCGATGCTCAGCAAGTCGGCAAATCCGCGGTTGGTGACGAACAAGGTCTTCACCCCTTTGCCTTCCAGCACGGCATTGGTGGCCACGGTGGAGCCATGCACGATGCGCAGGTCTTCAGGTTCCAGCCCCAGGTCCCGGATACCCTGGAGGATTGCCTGCTCCGGTGCCTGAGGCGTGGACAACAGCTTGTGCACCCTGATCCGGCCCTCCCGCCAGAGCACGAAATCCGTGAAGGTGCCCCCCGTATCCACGCCCAGAAAAGCCGTCATCACATATCCTCCGCGAGCAAGGCCATGACCTTTCGCCAGCCGGCCTCCGCCCCCGCGCCAGCCTGCCGGAAAGCCCCGGCCAGCTGTTGCCGCTGGCTTCCGGTCAGCGAGTCCTCCAGCCTGGCGCCTTTTGCCGTCAACCGGAGCCGCTTGCTGCGCCGGTCACGGCTATCGGCCTCCATGCGGACATGACCATCTTCCACCAGCCGCTTGAGAGGACGATGCAGATACTGCTTGCTGACTTTCATGATCCCCAGCAGCCCGTTGATGCTGCACCCGGGATTGCGCCCGACAAAATACAGGATGCGGTGATGCACCCGGGAATATCCCAGGGCCGCGAGCGTTTCATCAGGATGCGCCGTGATGGCGCGAAAACCGAAATGCAGCAGTTCCAGGGCCTGGTTCAGACGTTGCACGTCTGTTGCATCGTTTTTTAGGTCAACCATGTTGACATTATACCGGAATCTGGCAGACTTGCTTATAGGTCAATATTATTGACGTATTGTGAGGTTGGAATGAACAAGGGCATCTGCTGGATGGAAGGAAAGATTCACCCTCTTTCAGAAGCGCGTGTTTCCGTGCGGGATCATGGCCTGCTATATGGCGACGGCGTTTTCGAGGGCGTGCGTTTTTATCACGGCAGACCCTTCATGCTTGGGGAACATTTGGCGCGTCTTCAGGATTCCGCCCGCGCCATCGGCCTGGACTGCCCCTGGCAGCCGGAAGAACTGACGAACATCGTGACGGAAGTAGTGGCTGCGTTTTCATAAACCCAAGGATATCTGCGCATTCTGCTCACCCGTGGTGAAGGCGCCCTGGGCATAGATCCCAGTTCCTGCTCCCGGCCACAGCTCATCGTCATTGCCGACAGTTTGCAGATGGTCGATCCGGCGGTACGCGAACAAGGCGTGGACCTCATCATTGCCTCCACCCGGCGCCTGCCGGCGGACGGACTGGATCCCCGCATCAAGAGCCTCAACTACCTGAACCATATCCTGGCGCGCATGGAGGCCGACCATGCCGGGGCCCACGAAGCCGTGCTGCTCAATACCCGGGGACAGGTGGCCGAAGGCACGGCGGACAACCTGTTCCTGGTGAGAAAGGGCGTGCTCCTGACCCCGCCCGTCACCGATGGCGCCCTTGAGGGCATCACCCGCCAGCTCATCCTGGACCTGGCCAGGGAAGAAGACCTGGCCGCCCGGGAACAGTCCCTGGCCCCCTATGATCTGTATACGGCAGACGAGTGTTTTCTTACAGGAACCGGCGCGGAGCTGATACCGGTACGCAGTATCGATGGCAGAAAGCCACGGCAATGTCCCGGCCCCGTGTTTCAGCGGCTGTCCCGGTGTTTTCGCCATCATATCGACCAGCATTGCAGGAAAATCCCATGACCCGACCCCTTGCTCCCCTGTCTGCCCTGGCGGTGCCCCTGCCCAGCCGCCCCACCAACTACCCGCCGCCTTTCGACCGGCTTGTTGCGGGGCGCCGCAAGCGCAAGCTGGGCGATTATTTCGGTCTGAAGAATTTTGGCGTCAATCTCACCATCCTGGAGCCCGGCGCAATGTCCGCCCTGGCGCACCACCATTCCCTGCAGGACGAATTCATTTATGTGCTGGAAGGCACTCCCACCCTGGTTCTTGGAGAAGAGGAATACCGGCTTGAACCCGGAGACTGTTGCGGCTTTCCCGCCGGTCGCGGTATTGCCGCACAGCTGGTGAACCGCTCGGAACAACCGGCGGCCTTTCTCGAAATCGGCGACAGAACAGCCGGGGATGAAGTGGTCTATCCCAATGATGACCTCAAAGCTGTGCAGTCGCCCGAGGGGCGCTGGCGTTTCACCCACAAAGACGGCCGCCCCTACTGACTGTCATGGCACGCGATCATGCCACCCAGAATCATGGAAAGCCCCTGCCGGGGGACGAGGTCACTGGATGTATTTTCACATTCGTTGCGCAAAGCCCTGGTTGTGAAAGACCGTTTCTGTCGGTCGGGCTTCAGCCCGACAACAGGCGCCACAAATAGACATAAAGCATCTCAGGGGAAATTCGCTCTGGGGGGTAGATAGTGGCATCTGCGTAGTGACACCAGAACCAGGGAGCATATTGCTGGTGTGAACCCCGCAGCCTGGGATTGTTGAGCAAACGCCAAAAAACATGCCATTTTGTCAATGCAATAATTGTTTCAGCAGTTCATGCAGCTGAAACGGATAAACTGTTCCGTCTAGTGGACAAAGAACGCCGGGCATCCGATAATTTTTCATGCCCTGTGAAACCTGCAATGAGCTGCGGAATGCCTGAAACCGGAGAACTGTTCAGTTGTCAGGGGGTTTCCAGGCAATTCGGCTCGGCCAGGGTTTTGTCCGATGTGGGTTTTTCTGTTTTTCCCGGCGAGATACTGGGCGTCATCGGCCCCAATGGCGCGGGCAAGACCACGCTGATGGAGTGCCTGACCGGTCTGGCGCCCTGTGAAGTCCACAGCCTGTGCTGGCAGGGCAGGCGCTTTTCTCCCCAAGAGGCAAGCCGTTACCTCTACTATCTGCCGGACGGCATTCTTCCTTATCCCGACCATCTCGTGATTGTGGTGCTGCGGTTTTTCCGGCAGTTGTATGGCGCCAGTATGGAGCGCCAGGGCTACCTCATCAGGCGCCTGGGGCTGGAAGCTGTGCTGGACAAGCGGGTGCGGGCGCTTTCCAAGGGATACCGGCGGCGGCTGTTGCTGGCCATTGGCCTGCTTTCGTCCCAGCCCCTGCTGTTGCTGGATGAGCCATTCGATGGTTTCGATCTGCGTCAGACCCTGGACATCATGTCCCTGCTCAGGGAAATGCTGACACACCGCCCCCTGCTTCTGTGTATTCATCAGTTGTCCGAGGCGCAGAAGATCTGCGACCGTTTTCTGCTTCTGAACGAGGGCAGGGTGGTGGCTCTGGGCAGCCTGGATGAATTGCGCGCCCAGGCGGGACTGCATGAAGGCGGTCTGGAGGAGGTGTTTCTTGCCCTGGTCTGATCGGCGCTTGTTGAAGCTGTTGTTCCTGCAGGAACTGCGCTCCCTGCTGGGTTTTTCCTCCCTGTGGATCACCCTGGTCATGCTTTCCCTGCTGGTGGGCTACAGCTTCATTCAGGCCCAGGATCTGTTCAGCCAGGCCAGCAGGACTGCCCTGGCGTATCCTGAACTCGGGAGTGGATTGAATCCGGTGGAAGCCGTGTTCGTCCCCACCCTGGGAGCTTATTATCTGGTGGAAACCCTGTTGCTGCCCTTCGTGGTCATCCGCCTGGCAGGACAGGACCGGCAGACGGGCGGCCTGAAACTGCTTCTGCAACTGCCTCTGCCGCCGGTGATGCTGAATGTTGCGAAGCTGGCCGCCTTGTCCGTGGCA
This sequence comes from Sedimenticola sp., assembly GCA_027026755.1. Lineage (GTDB taxonomy): Bacteria > Pseudomonadota > Gammaproteobacteria > Chromatiales > Chromatiaceae > Thiolapillus. Next base: position 59,313 of record JALVNE010000352.1, read on the forward strand.
GGCATGCTTCTGGCGTTGCCCGCGCTGGCGGCTATTCTGATCTGGCACTATCTGGGTGGCAGTGTATACGGGCCTGAGCTTGCCACCCTGCTGCTGGGTCATGTCCTCTATACCCTGGCCATCTTCTGCATTGCCCTGTTTGCCGCCACGGTCAGCGCCACCCCGGCCTCTGCTGCCATCATCTGCCTGGCAGTGACCCTGGGTTCCTGGGTGCTGGATTTTGCCGTAAGCAGTGGCGACTGGCCTGCCTGGTTGAGCCGGTTTTCCCTGACCTCCCTGCTCAGGCAGTTCGAAACCGGCCTGCTGTCTTCCGTGAACGTCATTTTGTTCCTGTCCATTTCGGCCCTGTTTTTTTACGCGGCAGCCATTTTTCTTCCTACGGGACGCCGCCTGTCCGACCGCCTGCCCGGGATTTTTGGGGGAATGCTGGTGTTCGGGTTGATCGTGTGGGTGGCCGTGCAATACCCAGCCTATGGGGATACCACGGAGAACCGTCGTCATTCTTTCAATCCCGCGGATGAGCGGGCGCTCAAAGCCCTGCCGGCGCCCCTGGAGATCAGTGTGCACATGAACCGGGATGACAGTCGCCTGTATGACTTTGAAAGTTCGGTGCTGTCCAAACTGCGCCGGTTGGTGCCACAGCTTCGCATCCGCTATGTGGAGAGTGCTTCCCAGGGACTGTTCGGTTCCCCGGAAAACGATCGGTACGGTCTGATCGAGTATGATTATCAGGGGAGGCATGACCAGAGCTATTCCACCAGCCCCCGGGAGGTGCTGCCCCTGATCCACGCATTGGCCGGGCAGAAACTGTTGCCTGATCCTGTGCCCGCCTATACGGGCCATCCCCTGGTGGTGGAAGGTTCTGTCAGCGCGTGGGTTTTCTATGTGTTGCTACCCTTTCTTTTCTTGTACGGTGCCTGGTTGTTCCGGCATCCGAAACTGTTCCTCGATGTATCTGGAGATCTGAATCATGAAGACTGATAAATTCCTTCCTGCTGTCGCAGCGGCTGTATTGCTGATGCTTGCTTCCGGCGCCCAGGCCGGCAGTGACCCGGCGGCAGGCTACCTGGAAGACTTCTCCCGGGAAACCGTGGGGGCTCCACCAAAGAGCTTCACCCCCGCCGTGGGCAACTGGCTCATCGGCTTGGACGGGGACAACAAGGTGCTGGTGGTGGATGGCAGCAAGTGGCAGCGTGGCCAGGCTGCGGCGGGGCTGGCCGACAAGGCACGGGCCCTGTACGGAGAACGCTATGCTGAATTCCTGGACAATGTAAAAGCCTACGCCTATTTTCCCTTTGCGGTATACGGCGCCGTGGACGATTTCAGTAACGGCCGTATCAGCATGCGTTTCAAGGCCATCGCCGGGCGTATCGACCAGGGAGCCGGCATCCTGTTCGATCTCAAACCCAACGGTGACTACTATGCCTTGCGCGCCAATCCCTTGGAGAACAACCTGGTTCTGTGGCGCTTCAAACATGGCCATCGCAGCTCCGTGAGCTGGGTGCGGCATGTAAACACCCCGTCGCGCCAGTGGCACAGCATCAGCCTCCAGGTGGAAGGAAAGCAGATCAGAGGCTATGTGAATGGCAGGCAGTATATGGCTTACGAGCTGCCCGCCAGGGTACAGGGAAAGCTGGGGATCTGGACCAAGGCGGACAGCGTGGTCTTCTTCGATGACTACAAGGTGATGCCTACGCCCTGAAAGATGGGGTATCCTTGATTAACTTTCAGGAGTCTTCAGGCCACATCCCTGATAATGGAAATAACCTGTATTTGTAGGTCGGACTTCAGTCCGACATTACTCCGTAGTGGCCACTGTTGTCGGGCTGAAGCCCGACCTACGTTCATGGTGTACAGCCGCATCATGCAGAGTTCAGTAAAATCAATAGCTTAAGTCTGTTTCCACATTAAAGAATTATTTGGACGCTTTCACCCATGTTGAAAAATCTCTTACCCGTCGGCCTCCTGTCCCTGTTGCTGGGGGGCTGTGCCATGACGTCCCTGTCCGACCACTCGCGGGTGCCCCCCGAGAGCCGGGCAGAACCGCCCGGATCGTCTTCCAGCGGAAGATACCAGCCGCCCAAAATCACGCCCTACCGGGAACCGGTCATCCCCGAACATGCCCGGCCCCAGCCTGCCCGGGCCGTGCAGGCCCTCGTGGCCCGCGCCCAACGCCAGCAGCAGGATGGGGAGCTGGTAGCAGCGGCCAGCAGCCTGGAGCGGGCCCTGCGCATCGAGCCGAAAAACGCCCGCCTGTGGAACCGCTTGGCCCATGTGCGCTACAAACAGAAACGATACGCCCTGGCGGCGAGCCTGGCGGCCAAGTCCAATGCCCTGGCGGGGACCGACAGTACGCTGCGCACCGATAATGATGACCTGATCCGCAGGGCCCGCAGTCGCTGATGATCGATGTGGATGCGGTGCTGGCGCCGAATGGCCTGCTGTCTCGGGCCCTGCCGGGCTTTTCCTGGCGGCGCCAGCAGCAGGAGATGGCCGAGGCCGTGGCCAGTTGCATCGAGCTGGGCGGACGTCTCATTGCCGAGGCGGGCACGGGCACGGGCAAGACTTTTGCCTACCTGGTGCCGGCTCTGCTCTCCGGTGCCAAGGTGATTGTTTCCACGGGCACGAAGAATCTCCAGGATCAGCTGTTCATCAAGGATCTGCCTCTGCTGCGCGAGGCCATGGCCAGCCCGGCCAGCGTGGCCCTGCTCAAGGGACGCGCCAATTACCTGTGCCTGCACCGCATGGAGAACGCCCTGCTGGATACTCGGGGACATCGCCGGGAAGTGGCCCGCCACCTGCGCCAGGTGCAGGAGTGGTCCCTGTCCACCCGCAGCGGGGATATCGCGGAACTGGTCAGCCTGCCCGAGGATTCCCGGGTCTGGCCCCTGATCACTTCTACCGGCGACAACTGCCTGGGCAGTGAATGCCCGTCTTTCAGCAAGTGCCATTTGGTGGAGGCCCGCAAGCGCGCCCAGGAAGCGGACATCGTGGTCATCAATCATCATCTGCTGTGCGCGGACTTCTCCATCAAGGATGAAGGCTTCGGCGAGCTGCTGCCGGCGGCCGATGCCTACATCATCGACGAGGCCCACCAGCTGCCGGACGTGGCCAGCAATTTCTTCGGTGTATCCGTGGGTACCCGTCAGTTCCTGGAGCTGGCCCGGGACAGCCGCGCCGAATATGTGCGCGAGGCGGGCGACCTGCCGAAAATCCTGGAGCAAATCGATCACCTGGAAAAAGCCGCCCGGGATTTCCGCCTGGCCTTTGGCAACGACGGCCAGCGGGGTACCTGGGAGGAAGTGGCGGCCAATGCCGATGTGGTCAATGCCCTGGATTATCTGCGCAAGGAGCTGGAAGGCCTGCACGGCATGCTCAAGAGTATCGAAGGCCGGGGCAAGGGGCTGGACAGCTGCATGAGCCGTGCCCGGGCCTTGATGGATGAGATGGCGCAGATTACCGAGCCGGACAACCCGGAAGAGCAGGTGCGCTGGTTCGAGGTTCATACCCAGAGCGTGCGCCTGCACAGCACGCCCCTGGATGTGGCCGGTCTGTTCCAGGGGCAGATGGCCTGTCATCCCGCAGCCTGGATCTTCACCTCCGCCACCCTGGCCGTGGGTGAGAGCTTCAGCCATTTTCAGCAGCAGCTGGGATTGCATCAGGCGGAGACGGCCCGCTGGGACAGTCCTTTCGATTACCAGGAACAGGCCTTGTGGTTCGTGCCCAAGGGCCTGCCCGAACCCAGCGCGCCCAACTACACGGAAAAGGTCATGGAACTGGCCCTGCCCCTTGTGGAGGCCAGCGAGGGCAGGGCGTTTCTGCTGTTTACCAGCTATCGCGCCCTGAACCTGGCGGCGGACTGGCTGCATGGCCGCCTGGATTACCCTCTGCTGGTGCAGGGCAGCGCGCCCAAGGCGGAACTGCTGAAACGCTTCGTGGACCATGGCAATGCCGTATTGCTGGGAACCTCCAGTTTCTGGGAAGGCGTGGATGTGCGCGGTGATGCCTTGTCCCTGGTCATCATCGACAAGTTGCCCTTTGCATCACCGGGTGACCCCGTGCTCAAGGCGCGCCTGGACGCCATGCGCAAGGCCGGGGGCAATCCCTTCATGGAATACCAGGTGCCCCAGGCGGCCATTGCCCTGAAACAGGGGGCCGGTCGGCTGATACGCGACGTCACCGACAAGGGCGTGCTGGTGCTCTGCGACCCGCGCCTGTTGCGCAAGAATTACGGACACACCTTTCTGGACGCCATGCCGGATTTTGCGCGTACTCGGGAGCTGGATGTGGCTGTGGAGTTTCTGCGGGGCATATAGTCTGCTGATTGCTTCAGGGGTCGCGTGCTTCAGTTGCTTCAGGGGTCGTGCTTCAGGGGTCGGAGTCAAATCTCCATAGGTCACTGAATTTACATGACATCCTTCTGATTTGACTCCGACCCCTCCACATTCTCAGGGAAGCTCTGTGCAGCGCAACATGCCATGCCCGGCGCTGACGGCCAGTACGGCTTGATCTCCCTTGCGCAGGAACAGCTGTTGACGGTCGTCACTGACATAGCGCTCGCCTTGCATGTCCGGGCGGCGGGGCAATACCAGGGTACGCTCGTCCAGATGTACGCGGGCCTGTTCCTCGTCCAGTTCTACGTGCAAGGCATAGCCGTTGTCGCAGCGGTAGTGGATCTGGCGCGTGGCAGGCATCTCGGTGCAGCCGCCCATCAGGGCGGCAAGCGCCAGAACGGGAAGGCCTTTGCGGATCATGCCGTGCTATTTGACTTTCATGCCCGGCTCGGCCCCCTCATCGGGGCTGAGCAGGAAGATGTCCTTGCCTCCGGGACCGGCGGCCAGCACCATGCCCTCGGAGACGCCAAAGCGCATCTTGCGCGGCGCCAGGTTGGCGACCATCACCGTGAGACGTCCTTCCAGATCGCCGGGATCATAGGCTGCCTTGATGCCGGTGAAGACATTGCGGGTTTCGCCGCCCAAGTCCAGGGTGAGCTGCAGCAGCTTGTCCGCACCTTCCACGGCCTCGGCCTTGAGGATGCGGGCCACGCGCAGGTCCACTTTGGCGAAGTCGTCGAACTCGATGGTGTCGGCGATGGCGTCCTGTTTTTTCTTGGCAGGGGCGCTTTTCTGGGGCCTGGCCTGCATGTCTTCCCTGGAGGCTTCCACCATGGCCTGGATCTTTTTCGGATCGACGCGGGTCATCAGGGCCTTGAATTTGTTGATCTCGTGATCCAGCAGGGGCGTGGCGGCATCCTGCCATTGCAGGGGGGCGACATTGAGAAAGGCCTCGGCGCTTTCCGCCGTGCCCGGCAGTATGGGGCGCAGATAGACCATGAGCACCTTGAACAGGTTGATGCCCATGGAGCAGATGTCCTGCAGCTGCTGCCCGCGGCCTTCTTCCTTGGCCACCACCCAGGGCTGTTTGTCGTCGATGTACTGGTTGGCCTTGTCCGCCAGGGCCATGATCTCGCGCACGGCGCGGCTGAATTCGCGCTTTTCGTAGTGTTCGGCGATGGATGCGCTGGCGTCGGCGAACTGCTGGAACAGTTCGGGTTCGGACAGTTGGGCGGACAATCTGCCGCCGAAGCGCTTGCTGATGAAGCCGGCGCAGCGGCTGGCGATGTTCACCACCTTGCCCACCAGGTCGGAATTGACCCGCTGCACGAAGTCTTCCAGGTTCAGGTCGATGTCGTCCACGCCGGAACCCAGCTTGGCGGCGAAGTAATAGCGCAGGTATTCCGGGTTCAGGTGGTCCAGGTAGGTGCGGGCCTTGATGAAGCTGCCGCGGGACTTGGACATCTTCTGCCCGTCCACGGTGAGAAAACCGTGGGCATGGATGGTGGTGGGCTTGCGGAAGCCTGCGCCGTCCAGCATGGCGGGCCAGAACAGGGCGTGGAAGTAGATGATGTCCTTGCCGATGAAATGATAGAGTTCCGCGTCGGAATTCCCGGCCCAGTATTCGTCGAAGTCCAGCCCCTGCTTGTCGCAGAAGTTCTTGAAGCTGGCCATGTAGCCGATGGGGGCGTCCAGCCAGACATAGAAAAACTTGCCCGGATGGCCGGGAATCTCGAAACCGAAATAGGGGGCGTCGCGGCTGATGTCCCATTCGCGCAGGCCGGCCTCGAACCACTCGTCCAGCTTGTTGGCCACTTCCGGCTGCAGATGACCGCCCCGGGTCCATTCCTTGAGCATGTCTTCGAAGTCCGCCAGCTTGAAGAAGTAATGCTCCGATTCTTTTTCCACCGGCTTGGCGCCGGAAACCACGGAATAGGCGTTCTTCAGCTCCGTGGGGCTGTAGGTGGCGCCGCAGACCTCGCAGTTGTCGCCGTACTGGTCCGGCGCGCCGCATTTCGGGCATTCGCCCTTGATGAAGCGGTCCGGCAGGAACATCTTTTCCTCGGGGTCGTAGGCCTGCACGATGCGGCGGCTGGTGATATGGCCTGCCGCCAGGTTGCGCTCGTAGATGAGGCTGGCCAGTTCCCGGTTTTCTTCGGAATGGGTGCTGTGAAAATTATCGAAGCCAATGCGGAAATCGCGGAAATCCGCCTGATGTTCTTCGGACATGGCCT
>JALVNE010000353.1 GCA_027026755.1 Sedimenticola sp.
TTTTACCGGACTGAAGTCCGGCCTACTGTCAGAACTTGCGCATTTCCATGCTCAGGCGCGCGGCCTCCTTCTGGTCGGCAATCTTTTCCACCCGCACCGCCGACTGCTTGTAGGCGGGCTGGCGGGAATGAGGGTCCAGCAGCCCCAGGGTCAGACGGTTGGCGCAGTCGTGGAAATGGAAGGGCAGGAACACCATGTTCCTCGGCACCCTTCCTGTGGGCTGGGCCATGACGATGGCGTCGGAACGCCGTGACACCAGGCGCACATACTCGCCCCGCTGTATGCCCAGCTCGGCGCACAGGTCCGGGTTGATCTCGATGAAGGGAATGGGGCTGTACTTGTTGTTGTTGCCGATCTTGCCGGTCTTGGTGCGCCCGTGCCAGTGCTCGATGAGCCGTCCGGTGTTGAGCCAGATGGGGTATTCCTCGTCGGGCACCTCATTGTTGTCGATGAAGGGCAGAGGAATGAGCTTGGCCCTGCCATCCTCATAGCGGAAGCTGGCCGTTTCCGTGTACAGGCGTTTGCCGCCGCAGGGCGGTTCCTCGCCCTTTTCCACCTGTTCGGCGGTATAAGGCCATTGCACGCCGCGCTTCTCTTCCAGCAGCTCGTGAGTCATGCCGGAGATATCCGCCAGGCGCCCCCTGGACAGCTCGCCCATCTCCAGAAAAATGTCCGCGGCCTTTTCCGGGAACTTGACCCGGCCCCCAGTGTTGAAGCGCTCGGCCACCCGGTTGAAGATCCACAGGTCGGGCCTGGCCTGGCCCGGCGGCGTGGCAATGGGCTTGACCCGGTTGATGCGGCGCTCGGTGTTGGTCATCACCCCGTCCTTCTCGGCCCAGGTGCCTGCCGGCAGATAGACATGGGCGTACTGGGCGCTTTCCGTGTCCTCGTAACAGTCCTGCACGCAGCAGAACTCCAGCTTCTCCATGGCCTTGCGGATACGCGCCGTATTGGGCAGGGAAGACATGGGATTGGTGGCGATGAGCCACAGACCTTTTATCTCGCCGGATTCGATGGCGTGATAGATATCGGTCTGGTACATGCCGCGTTTTTTTGGCAGGAAATCCAGGTCGATGTTCCAGAACCTGGCGATTTCTTCCCGGTGCTCGGGAATCTCCAGATAGCGGTAATTGGGCAGGCCGGAACAGGAAGACCATTCCCGGGTGCCCATGGCGTTGCACTGGCCGGTGATGGACAGGCTGGTGCCGCCGGGCTTGCCGATGTTGCCGGTGATCAGCGCCAGGTTGTTGATGCCCACCACGCCGTCGGAACCATGGGTGGACTGGTTGATGCCCATGGTCCAGATCTGCATGGCCGCGCCGGCCTTGGCGAAACGCCGCGCCACATGGCGGATGCTGTCCTCGTCTATGCCGCAGATCTTGGCCGCTGTGGTGGGGTCGTATTTCTCCACCTCGGCCTTGAGTGCCTCGAAGCCGTTGGTGTTGGCGTCGATGTAGTCCTGATCCTGCAGGCCTTCCTTGATGATGACGTGCATGAGGGCATTCTGCAGCACCACGTCCGTGCCCGGGGTGATGGGCAGGTGGATGTCCGCATTCTGCGCCAGCATGGTCACCCGGGGGTCCACCACGATAAGAGGAAAGCCCTTCTTTTCCTGGGCCTCTTTCATGCGCCAGTAGATGATGGGGTGCTGCTCCGGCAAATTGGAGCCCCAGGCGATGAGCAGATCCGTGTGCTCGAAATCCTCGTAACAGCCCGGCGGACCGTCGGAACCGAAGGAACGCTTGTAGCCGGACACGGCAGAGGCCATGCACAGGGTGGTGTTGCCGTCGTAATTGTTGGTGCCGATGAGGCCACGGGTGAGCTTGCCCAGGGTGTAGAACTCCTCGGTGAGCATCTGCCCGGTGGAAATCACGGCAAAACTGTCCCGCCCGTATTGCTCCTGGATGCGGCGGATTTCGTCATGGAGCTTGTCCAGGGCCGTGTCCCAGTCGGTTTCCTGCCAGTCGTCGTGCCAGTGCTCACGCATCTTGGGCACGGTGCCCCGGCCGGCAGACTCGAACAGTTCATGTTCGAAGATGCCCTTGAGGCACAGCTTGCCGCGGTTGACGTCGGCATCGGCCACGCCCCGGGAAGCCACAGGCCTGCCCTCGGCGTTCAGGCCCACTTCGATGGAGCAGCCGGTGGAGCAGTAGCCGCAGGCGGCGTATTTCCACTCCACGACACCTTTATCGGCAATTTTTGCCGGGTTCTTCTTGCTTCGTCCGAATAACATGCGTTCTCACTTGTATTCTGGTTGTTTGATTTTCCCCTCTCCCCATCCCTCTCCCCGAGGGGGAGAGGGTGCTCCTGGGAAGATGTTGGGGAAAAGCACTATCAGCCTTGGGTCAGGCTCTGATGGAAAATGGCCTTGTGAATGTCACCCAGGCTGAGCATGCCCACCAGCTTGTCACCCTCGGCCACGGGAATGCGCCGGAACCGGTTGTTCGCCATGATGATGGCGGCCTTGAGCACCGGCATGTCCGGGGAAACGGTTTTTGCCCCCCGGGTCATGAGCTCACCCACCTTGCGGTTCATGATGGATTTGTACTCTTTGGCTTTTTCCTTCAGGTCGATGGTGGCCATGCCTTCCATGGCGTCCTCGATGCTGGGAAACAACTGGGCCAGCACATCTTTCTCGGCAATGAAGCCAATGAGTTTTTCGCCGTCCACCACCGGCAGGCCGCTGTACCTGTACAGGCACATGAGCGAAGCCACTTCCTGTATGGGGGTATCTTCGGTGACGCTGCGCGCGCCATGGGTCATGACATCTTTTACCAGCATTTTTTCACTCCTCTGTTTGCTGTTCAGGCGCCACCTTCTGCGTGTGGCTGCCCAAACTAAGATAAATTACAAGGCGATATAGACCATGCCATCTTCCACCTTGGCAGCAAAGGTGTTGGTACAGCCTTCATCCGGTCCCAGGGCTTCCCCGGATTCCAGGTCTATCTTCCAGTTGTGCAGGGGGCAGGTCACGGTATGGCCCGCCACGATGCCCTGGGACAGGGGACCGTTCTTGTGGGGACAGGCGTCGCGCACGGCGAACA
>JALVNE010000354.1 GCA_027026755.1 Sedimenticola sp.
GGCCCCCTGGGGCCCGTCGAAGCTGAGCGTCCTTCGCATTGTCTCCTGTTCCTGTTGGAGGATGCGCCGTGTTGCCGCATCCTCTATCGGGCAGGGGAAATGAGATACATGAAGAAGTTGTGATAAGTCATTGTCTTTTCGCAACTTCTTTTTTTGTTTCATCTGTCCTTGTTTTCAATCAGGGCAATTTTGGTTACTCTCCCGTCCATGTCAGTCGATAGCGCCTATCCCGATTCCCCCCCTGATTATCCCGAGATGGATGCCGAGGTCGAGCAGCTTCGGGTTCCGCCTCATTCCCTGCAGGCCGAGCAGTCGGTCATTGGCGGCCTGATGCTGGACAACAGCACCTGGGACCAGGTGGCGGACCGGGTCAGCGCCGAGGATTTCTACCGCCGCGAGCACCAGCTCATCTTCTCGGTCATCGCCACCCTGGCGGATGAGATGAAACCCTTCGACGTGGTGACCCTGGCGGAGGAACTGGAACGCCGGGAGCAGCTGGAAGATGTGGGCGGGCTGCCTTACCTGGCCGCCCTGGCCGAGGACACCCCCAGCGCGGCCAACATCCGCGCCTATGCCGATATCGTGCGTGAACATTCCGTGACCCGCCAGCTCATCCGCGTGGGTACCGAGATTGCCGAGAGTGGTTACCGTCCGGAAGGCCGCAAGGTGGCCCAGCTTCTCGACGAGGCGGAGAACAAGGTGTTCCAGATCGCCGAGCAGCGCCACAAGGAAGGCGAGGGCTTCCAGCCCATCAAGTCCCTGCTGGCCAAGACCGTGGATCGCATCGACGAACTCTACAGCAAGGACGATCCCATCACCGGCCTGAGCACGGGTTTCGATGATTTCGACAAGATGACGTCTGGCCTGCAGCCGGCGGATCTGATCATCGTGGCCGGGCGGCCTTCCATGGGCAAGACCACCTTTGCCATGAACATGGCGGAGAACGTGGCCATCAAGTCCGGCCTGCCCGTGGCAGTGTTCTCCATGGAGATGCCGGGGGAGGCCCTGACCATGCGCATGATTTCCTCCCTGGGGCGCATCGACGGCCACCGCGTCCGCACCGGCCAGCTGGAGGACGATGAATGGCCGCGCCTGACTTCAACGGTGAGCCTGCTCAGCCAGGCCAAACTGTTCATCGACGATACAGCGGCCCTCAGCCCCACGGATTTGCGCGCCCGGGCCCGGCGCCTGATGCGCGAGCAGGGACAGCTGGGCCTCATCGTCATCGACTATCTGCAGCTCATGCAGGTGCCCGGCGGCAGCGAGAACCGCACCAACGAGATTTCTCTCATCTCCCGCAGCCTCAAGGCCCTGGCCAAGGAGTTGAACGTGCCGGTGGTTGCCCTGTCCCAGCTCAACCGCAGCCTGGAACAGCGTCCCAACAAGCGGCCCATCATGTCCGATCTACGCGAGTCCGGCGCCATCGAGCAGGATGCCGACCTGGTGGTGTTCATCTACCGGGACGAGGTGTACAACCCCGAGAGCGAACAAAAGGGCATGGCCGAGATCATCATCGGCAAGCAGCGTAACGGTCCCATAGGCACGGTTCACCTGACTTTCCTGGGACAGTTCACCCGGTTCGAGAACTACATCAATCCCGTGTACGGCGATCCCGTCCACTGAATTTTCCGGCGCCATGTCCCTTTCCCCGTGGATCGAGATCGACGCCCGCGCCCTGAAGCACAATCTGGGCGTCGTGCGCCGCCAGGCCCCGGGAGCGAAAATCATGGCGGTGATCAAGGCCAATGCCTATGGTCACGGCGTGCTGGTGGCGGCCAGCGCCCTGGAAGATGCCGACAGCTTTGCCGTGGCCCGGGTGGACGAGGGCCTGGCGCTGCGCGCCGCCGGGGTGGACAAGCCCCTGCTGGTACTGGCTGGCGCCCATGACGCCGATGAGCTGCGCGCTGCCGCTGCTGCCGGCCTGGAGCTGGTGGTGCATCATGCTTTCCAGATCGCCCTGCTGAAGGAGACGGCGCTGGCCGCCCCCGTGGCGGTCTGGCTCAAGGTGGATACGGGCATGAACCGCCTGGGCGTGGCGCCCGCCGAGGCCACCGGACTGTTGCAGGAGCTGAAGGAACTGACTTGCGTGGCCGCCATTCGCGGCTGTCTCACCCACCTGGCCAACGCCGATGATCTGGGGGACGACTTCACCCGGGTGCAGCTGCGCCGTTTCCGGGAGGCCGTGGCCCATGCCGGTCTGCCCCTGTCCATGGCCAATTCCGCCGGCATCCTTGGCTGGCCGGAGAGTCATGGCGACTGGGTGCGGCCGGGCATCATGCTCTATGGCGCCTCGCCCTTTGCTGCTCCCCTGGAAGCGCTGGATCCCGTGATGAGCTTCCACGCGCGCCTGATCTCGGTGAAGAAAGTGCGCGGGGGGGAAGCAGTAGGCTATGGCGGCACCTGGACGGCGCCACAAGACATGCTTCTGGGGGTGGTGGCGGCGGGCTATGCCGACGGTTATCCCCGGGAAATGCCCTCGGGCACCCCGGTGCAGGTCAACGGCCACAGCGTTCCCCTGGTGGGCCGGGTGTCCATGGACACCCTGATGGTGGACCTGCGGGAGCAGCCCCAGGCCCGCCCGGGCGACCCGGTGCTGCTCTGGGGCCGGGGCCTGCCGGCGGAAACCATTGCCGCGGCAGCCGGCACCATTCCCTATACCCTGTTCTGCGGCATCGGTGGCCGGGTGCGGCGCGAGGTGACAGGCTGATGGCCAAGGCAAAGATCCTCTACACCTGCCGTGACTGCGGCGGCAGCTTCCCCAAGTGGGCCGGACAGTGCCCGGACTGCGGCGCCTGGAACAGCCTGGAAGAAACCGTGGCGGCCACGGCCAAGACCGCATCGCCCCGTTTTGCCGGCTACAGCGGTGATGCCGCCAGTCTCATCCGGCCCTTGTCGGAGGTGGATGCCCGCCAGACCCGCCGCACGCCCACGGGCCTGCCCGAGCTGGACCGGGTGCTGGGGGGCGGCCTGGTCACCGGCTCGGTGGTGCTCATCGGCGGTGATCCTGGTATCGGCAAATCCACCCTGCTCATCCAGGCCCTGGCGGCCCTGTCAGAGCAGATGAAGCCCCTGTATGTGAGCGGCGAGGAATCCGCCGAGCAGATTGGCCTGCGGGCTTCCCGCCTGGGCCTGCCCGTGGAGCGCCTGGAACTGCTCACGGAAACCTGCGTTGAGCGCATTCTCGGCCTGGCCCAACAGCACCGACCGGATGTCATGGTCATGGATTCCATTCAGACCTTCTATTCGGAACAGCTGCAGTCTGCTCCCGGGGCCGTGGCCCAGGTGCGTGAATCCGCCGCCCAGCTGGTGCGTTTCGCCAAGCAGACGGGCACCAGCCTGTTCCTGGTGGGGCATGTGACCAAGGAAGGCGCCCTGGCCGGTCCCCGGGTGCTGGAGCACATGGTGGATACGGTGCTCTATTTCGAAGGGGAGGCGGGCAGCCAGATCCGTCTGGTGCGGGCCATCAAGAACCGCTTTGGCGCGGTGAACGAGCTGGGGGTGTTCGCCATGACGGACAAGGGCCTCAGGGAGGTCAGCAATCCTTCGGCCATCTTTCTTTCCCGTCACGATGAACAGGTGGCGGGCAGCGCCATCCTGGTGACCCGGGAAGGCACCCGGCCCCTGCTGGTGGAAGTGCAGGCCCTGGTGGACCAGAGCCCCCTGGGCAATCCCCGCCGCGTGGCCCTGGGGCTGGAGCAGAACCGCCTGGCCATGCTGCTGGCAGTGCTGCACCGCCATGGCGGCATCGGCATGTACGATCAGGACGTGTTTCTCAATGTGGTGGGCGGGGTGCGGGTCACGGAGACGGCCGCCGACCTGCCGGTGCTGCTGGCCGTGCTGTCCAGTTTCCGCGACCGGCCCCTGCCCGAAGGCCTGGCCGCCTTTGGCGAGGTGGGCCTGGCGGGGGAGATTCGCCCCGTGCCCAGTGGCGAAGACCGGGTGCGCGAGGCGGCCAAGCACGGATTCCGCCGCATCCTGTTGCCGGCGGCCAACAAGCCGCGCCAAGCCGTGAAGGGCATCGAGGTGATTCCCGTGCAGCGCTTGTCCCAGGCCCTGGCCGTGCTGTTTGAACAATGATGGACGCCTGGCTGCCCCGCACTCTGTTCGACTGGGTCGTGATTCTCTACCTGGGCTGGTCAGTGCTGCGTGGCTGGCGGCGGGGCTTCTACCCGGAACTGCACGCGGCCCTGAGCGCCATTCTGATGCTGGCCCTGCTTGCGGGCTACAGCCTGACCCGGCTGGTGTGGGATTCTCTGGATACCCTGATCAACGATTATCTGCATCTTTCCCGTCTGCTGGGAATGTTGGCCCTGGTGTTGCTCAGTGTTTATTTCCTGTGGAAGATTCGCCGCTATCTTGCCGATATGAAAAAGAAAAAATCCCGCGCATCGGTGCCGGGCGCGGTTCTTGGTCTGGTGCAGGCGGGGCTTTGGGTGGGCGTGATCCTGTGCGTGGCGCGGGTGCTGCCATTTTCTGTGTCCACGGTGTTGTATTCCACTTCCATGTTTCTGTGGCGGCCACTGGTGGGGCTGGTCCTGCAATGAAGTTTCCCGATTTCGAGTCGTAAAAGCCCAGGGAAGGGCTTTTACGACATCCTCTCGGCGGGGAGGGTGTTACTGGGCAAAAAACCCGGCTGTTCCCGAATTCCCTATGGCCAGGGGGAAAGAAGCTTTCTATAATCAGGTAACCTTCGTGCAGGGACGCGCAAAGACAAGAACTCATGGATGCCCCGCAATCATCAAAGGAAACCGCCATGTTTGACAAACCCAAGAAAGAACCGGAAAAGGCCGCTGCCAACACCCCCAAGTCCCCGGCACCCGGAAGCAAGTCCGCTGCCCCGAGCAGCAATGGTCAGACCACGACCATCGGTGCCTCCATCACCCTCAACGGCGAACTCAACGGTAACGAAGACCTGCTCATCCAGGGACAGGTGGAAGGTAATATCTTCCTCAAGGAGCACAACCTCACCATTGGTGAGCAGGGCAGGATCAAGGCCAATGCCTTTGCCAAGACCATCACCGTGAGAGGCGAGCTTACCGGTGATCTGAACGGTCTGGAGAAAGTGACCATCACGTCCACCGGAAGGGTGCGGGGTAATATCGTGGCACCGAAGGTCATTCTCGAGGAAGGCGCGATCTTCAAGGGCAGTATCGATATGGATGCCAAGGCGGTCAAGCCGGCTGCCCAGCAATCCAACGCAAAATCAGCCTGAGTCCGCTGAGCGGTTATCTGTTGCATGGCATTGTTCGCCAAACCGCGTACTGCGGCGCAATCCGGGCGGTCGGAAGAGCCCCGGCAGGAAACCCTGGGCTGCCCGGCCTTCGCCAGCCTGATAGAAACCATGGAAGCCCGGTCGGAGAAGGAGGATCCAAAGTACAGCATTCTGGATCTGGCCAGGGCTTCCGGGAATCACATCGAATTCTTTTCCCGTTTCCGCTGCAGATACCATATTGGTGATGTGCTGGAAGCCATGAGTAGCTGGCCCGTGCCCGGCGAGGACACGCCGGTGGTGGACATGGAAACCCTGTTGCCTTTACATCGTTCCGGAGAACTGGATCTGGTGCTGGCCTGGGATGGGCTGAACTACCTGCATCCCGAACTGTTGCCGCTTTTCAGCCGACACCTGGCCGAAAGATGCAAACCGGGTGCCTGGCTGCATGCGTTCGTCTACAGTCGTGGTGACATGCCGGGCCGGCCTCTCCGTTTCGATATCCTGTCCAGGGACAGTATGAGATATTCCGGTGGCGGTAAAGACAGGGTCGCAGCCCCTTGTCCGCCCCAGCGGGTGCTCGAGAGCCGCATGCCGGGGTTCAGGGTATTGCAGTCCCGTCTGCTGCGCAATGGCCTGCAGGAATACGTGTTTCAGAAAGAAGAGGGTTGATGGTTCCGCCTTGCGGCAGCCCAATGTCCGGGCGGCAGGTGCCGCCAGCCATGCGCACTACACCGGGTACATGGTCATCACTTTCAAAGAGCATTCCCTAGGCTGTCGAAGCCCTCGGCTGCCATTGTCCCCGGCCGACCCTGTCGGAGGCATGATGCCAGCATGGGGCTGTATGGAGCCCGGGATGCAGGCCGGCGCAGTATTCCCATGAGCCTGGCCACAGGGATAGCCGTTGCACGGCTGGAATTGTCACTGGAAACTGAAGTAGACTTTGTGAAATTTTACCAAGGGCATGGATGTCCGGCACCAAACCGGCACAGCGGGGCGTCGATATGACTGAGTTCAGCATAAAGAAGATATTCAAACGGGATAACCAACGCGAAGTGGAAGTCAACCGCGAGCGTCGGCAAAACATCCGGCATGTTCCCCGCAATGGCGAAACCGTATTGGTGGTGGATGATTCCCGAACCGTGCGCTTTGCCCTGAAGATGATGCTTTCCCAGGGCGGGTTCGGGGTACTGGAGGCCGAGAACGGACGGGAAGCCATTGAGCTGGCCAGGGTGCATCGTCCTGTTATGGTCTTCATGGATATCGTCATGCCCGAGTTCAATGGATTTCAGGCTACGCGACGCATACGCAAGATGGACGAGACGCGGGATATCCCCGTCGTCATCATGAGTGGCAATCCCGAAGCCATGGA
Source organism: Sedimenticola sp. (assembly GCA_027026755.1). Taxonomy (GTDB): domain Bacteria; phylum Pseudomonadota; class Gammaproteobacteria; order Chromatiales; family Chromatiaceae; genus Thiolapillus. Next base: position 6,582 of record JALVNE010000354.1, read on the forward strand.
GAAGTTCTGGGTGGAACGCATCGGCGCCAGCGACCTCATGAGCAAGCCATTTTCCCGCAAGGATGTGTTCCAGCACCTGGAATGGGTGGTGTACCGTAACCAGATCGCCTGATGGCGTCGCTTTTTGCCATGCTTTCCAGGGATCGTCAGCCCGTCTCGCGCCGTTGTTCCGGCAGTATCCTGGCCGTGCGCACGGCATTGTCCTGGGTCTGCAACACCTCCACCGGGTAGCCGTTGATGAGCAGGCTGGTGCCGGATTCCGGGATCTGTTCCAGCTGTTCGATGATGAGGCCGTTGAATGTCCTGGGGCCGCCGGTGGGCAAATCCCAGCCAAAGGTTTTCACCAGGTCCCGCACGCTGGCGCTGCCGTTGACCAGGTAGCTGCCGTCTTCCTGGGGCTGTACGTCGGAGATGCTGTCCGTGGGGTCGCTGGTGAATTCTCCCACGATTTCTTCCAGCAGATCGCTCATGGTCACCAGTCCCAGCACATCGCCGTATTCGTCCACCACCAGTCCCACGCGCCGGCGGACTTTCTGGAAGTTCAGCAGCTGGGTGTTCAGAGGCGTGCCCTCGGGGATGTAATAGGGTTCCTGCACCAGGCTGCTGATGACCTCCGGCGTGAGTTCTCCTTTCATCAGCGCCTGCATCACCTGCCTGGCGTGGATGAAGCCTTCCACATGGTCGATGTTGCCCCGGTACACCAAGGCCTGGGTATAAGGCATCTGGCGCAGGTCTTCCAGCAGCTCGTCCCAGTCTTCGTCCAGGTCGATGCCGTCGATCTCATGGCGCGGAATCATGATGTCTTCTACCGTGGCCTTTTCCAGGTCCAGGATGCCCAGCAGCATCTTGCGGTGTTTGCGGGGGATCAGGGCGCCAGCCTCGTTGACGATGGTGCGCAGTTCCTCGCGGGTCACGGCATCGTTGCCGGCGTCCTCCGGATAGACTTTGAACAGCCGCAGCAACCCGTTGGCAAACAGGTTCACCAGCCAGACCATGGGGTAGGCCAGTTTCAGCAGGGGGGTGTAAACCCAGGCGGCGGGAAAGGCCAGTTTTTCCGGATGCAGGGCGGCCAGGGTCTTGGGCGCCACCTCGGAAAAGATCAGAATCACCAGGGTCAGCAGTCCTGCCGCCACGGGAATCGCGCCTTCACCTCCCAGGCGAATGGCCAGTACCGTGGCCAGGGAAGAGGCCAGGATGTTGACGAAGTTGTTGCCCAGCAGGATGAGTCCGATGAGACGCTCGGGGCGTTGCAGCAGGCGCTGCGCCAGTATGGCGGCCCGGTGGCCTTCCTCGGCGAGATGCCTGAGGCGATACCGGTTGATCGTCATCAGGGCAGTTTCTGAACCGGAAAAGAATGCGGAGAGAACGATGAGAACAAACAGGGCAGCAAACAGGCCGCCTATGGGAAGGTTGTCCAATGGTGGTTTTCCTGCGGTGAAGATGCAATCATTGTCCGTTCTCTGTCCGTGGCCTGTCAAGGAGGCTGAAGAAGATGAAAAACATTGTGCTGGGTGGTGTGCTGGCAGGGGTGGTGCTGTTCATCTGGGGAGCGGTTGCCCACATGCTTCTGCCCCTGGGGAACTTGGGCATGCGGGAGTTGCCCCATTCCACCAGTGTCACCTATGCCCTGGATCTGGCCCTGGAAGGCCCCGGCCTGTACGTGTTTCCCTGGATGGATGAAGGGGATATGTCCAGGGAAGCCTTGGCCAAATGGGAATCGGACTACCGGGACGGGCCCGTGGGAATGATTCTGTACCGTCCGGAAGGAGGCGATCCCATGGATGCGCGCCTATTCGTCGTGCAGGCCCTCACCGACCTGGCGGCGGGCCTGATTGCCGCTGCTTTGCTGCACTTCACCACCCTGGGGTTCGTCGGACGCCTGCTGTTCGTTACCGCCATGGGGCTGTTCTCCTGGCTGACTTCCAGCATCCCCTGGTGGAACTGGTACGGTTTCCCCGGCGAAATGACCATTGCCGCAGGAATCGAGATGATCGTTGGCTGGTTCCTGGCCGGTCTGGTTCTGGCTGCGGTGGAAGGCAGCAGAAAAACCGTCAGAGAATGAGGGCCGCCAGCACTCGCCGGTCCTCGCCCAGCAGAATGTTGTAGGTGCGGCAGGCGGCGTCCGTGGGCATGACTTCCCAGCCCGTGCCTGCCCTCATCAGGGGAGCGAATAGGGAAGGGTGGGGGAATACCTGGCGCTGGCCCGTGCCCAGCAGGATCAGGTCCGGTTCATGGCAAAGGAGGCCTTCCAGGCTCGCCCGGGAGAGGTCGTCCATGGATTCCAGCTCCCAGGGCTGGAGGAGCCGTTCCGGCATGATGAGCATATTCCCGCTGTATATCTGCCCGGCCACCTGGATGCGGCCGGGTTCGTAGGCTTCGATGAGGTAGCGGCTGTCGATCTGGTCCTGGGCGAATTTCATGGAAGGAATGATACCGCATGACAGCTAGGACCATGTCATCTAGGCGCCTAAATTATTGATAAAGCCGGGGTGGTGTCTGATCGGAAAACCTCGGAGGCATGGATGCCGACGCGGAGCTTGCATGGATGTATTTACGGCGTTTTTCCGATCAGACACCACCCCGACCAAAACTTAGATGGCGGTTCCATGCGTATGACAGCTCAGCCAATTGAATTTTCCCGCCCGCTCATGTACTTTACCCGTTTGCCCAAACCACCGTCCCGAGGGGTTTTCAGTGTCCAGCCCGGAAATGGAAGAATTCCGCCGCATCAAGCGGCTGCCGCCCTATGTCTTCGCCATTGTCAATGAGTTGAAAGCAGAGGCGCGGGCGCGCGGCGAGGACATCATCGATTTCGGCATGGGCAATCCCGATCAGCCGACGCCCCAGCACATCGTGGACAAGCTGTGCGAGGCGGCCCAGCGCAAGGACACCCATCGCTATTCCATGTCCAAGGGCATTCCCCGCCTGCGCCGGGCCATCTGCAACTGGTACAAGGACCGTTACGAGGTGGACCTGGACCCGGAAACCCAGGCCATCGTCACCATAGGTTCCAAGGAAGGTCTGGCCCATCTGGCCCTGGCCTGCGTGGGGCCGGGGGATTCGGTGCTGGTGCCCAATCCGGCCTATCCCATTCATCCCTGGGGCTTTGTCATTGCCGGCGCCGATGTGCGTCATGTGCCCCTGGTGGAAGGTATCGATTTCTTCGAGAAGCTGGAGGAAGCCATCAAGGATTCCTGGCCGCGTCCCAAGATGCTGGTCATCAACTTCCCCGGCAACCCCACCAGCCAGTGTGTGGAACTGGACTTTTTCGAGAAGGTGGTGGATATCGCCAAAGAGCACAACATCTGGGTGATTCACGACCTGGCCTACGCGGACATCGTGTTCGACGGTTACAAGGCGCCTTCCATTCTCGAGGTGCCCGGAGCCGAGGACATTGCCGTGGAGTTTTTCTCCCTCTCCAAGAGTTACAATATGCCCGGCTGGCGGGTGGGCTTCATGTGCGGCAACAAGACCCTGGTGGCGGCCCTGGCGCGCATGAAGTCCTATCTGGACTATGGCATGTTCACCCCCATACAGGTGGCGGCCATCCAGGCCCTGGAAGGCCCACAGGACTGCGTGCGCGAGATTCGTGACATGTACGAATCCCGGCGCAATGTGCTCTGCGATGGCCTGAACAACGTGGGCTGGCACATCGAACGGCCCAAGGCCACCATGTTCGTCTGGGCGCCCATCCCCGAGCCCTACCGGGAGATGGGCTCCCTGGAGTTTTCCAAGAAACTTCTGGTGGAGGCCAAGGTGGCGGTATCCCCGGGCATTGGTTTCGGGGAATACGGTGACGGCCATGTGCGTTTCGGCCTGATAGAGAACGAGCACCGCACCCGGCAGGCCGTGCGGGGCATTCGTGACATGTTTCGCAAGGACGGCCTGCTGAAGGATTGAGAATAAAGGTGGGTAGGTGGTAAGTCATTGAAATGCCTTACCGCCTTTCAGCAATTGTTGCTGACGAGTCGTTGTGACAATGAGATACCATCCCCCGCGCGGGGGCAAAAACCGTTGATTCGAGGAGAAGAAGTTTGGAACCGGTAAAGGTGGGACTGCTGGGACTGGGTACCGTCGGTGGCGGCACCCTGAACGTACTGCATCGCAACGCGGCGGAGATCAGCCGCCGGGCCGGACGCGACATCGTGGTCAGCCATGCCGCGGCCCGGGAATACAACCCGGATGACCTGGACGGTCTGGAGAATCTGCGTATCTCCGACGATGCCTTTGCCGTGGTGCGCGACCCGGACGTGGACGTGGTGGTGGAACTCATCGGCGGCTACTCGCCTGCCCGGGAGCTGGTGCTCGAAGCCATAGAAAACGGCAAGCACGTGGTCACCGCCAACAAGGCGCTCATTGCCCTGCATGGTAACGAGATTTTCAGCGCCGCCCAGAAAAAGGGCGTCACCGTGGCCTTCGAGGCTGCCGTGGCCGGGGGTATTCCCATCATCAAGGCCCTGCGCGAAGGGCTGGCCGCCAACCACATCGAATGGATTGCCGGCATCATCAACGGCACGGGCAACTTCATTCTCACGGAGATGCGCGACAAGGGCCGGGACTTTGCCGATGTGCTCAAGGAAGCTCAGGCCCTGGGTTATGCTGAGGCTGATCCCACCTTCGACGTGGAAGGCATAGACGCGGCTCACAAGCTCACCATCCTGGCCTCCCTGGCCTTTGGCATTCCCCTGCAGTTCGACGCCTGCTATACCGAAGGCATCACGCGGATCGAAACCCAGGACGTGGAGTATGCCGAGGAGCTGGGCTACCGCATCAAACACCTGGGGGTCACGCGCCGCACGGACGAAGGTGTGGAGCTGCGGGTGCATCCCACCCTGATTCCCGAGCGTCGCCTCATCGCCAATGTGGATGGGGTGATGAATGCCGTGCTGGTGAAAGGGGATGCCGTCGGTCCCACCCTGTACTACGGCGCGGGCGCCGGTTCCCTGCCCACGGCCTCTGCCGTGGTGGCGGACATCATCGACGTGGCCCGCACCCTGACCACGGACCCCGGCAACCGGGTGCCTCATCTGGCCTTCCAGCCGGACGAGCTGTCCGACCTGCCGGTGCTGGGCATGGACAAGGTGGAGACGGCTTTCTACCTGCGCCTCACCGTGGAAGACAAGCCGGGCGTGCTGGCGCAGGTCACGGGCATCCTGGGGGATTCCGGCATCAGCATCGAGGCGGTAAAGCAGAAGGAGCCCCTGGAAGGCGAAACCGAGGTACCGCTGGTGCTGCTCACCCACCGGGTGCTGGAAGGCGACATGAACAGAGCGCTCGAGGCCATCGAGGCCATGGATACGGTGAAGAGTATTTCCCGTATCCGGGTAGAGTATCTGGACTGATCCTTATCTGTGTCAAGAAAGGGGTCGGAGTCAAATTCCACCCAAGCTGTTGCAGAGAACGGTATCAGACGATTCCAGGCCGTTGAATCGGCCCACCATTGTGCCTATTTGACTCCGACCCCGCCCCCCTGGGCCGGGCAACGCGTGGCCTGCCCAACAAACGCCACTGTTCGGGGTATAATCCGCCCAATCTTTCATCCCTGACCATCCGAATCCCATGAACTTCATCGAAACCCGGGGCAATGACGGCAGCAGGCCCGTCTCCGTGAGCTTTTCCCAGGCCATTCTCAATCCCATGTCCTCCTTCGGCGGCATCTATGCGCCCGAGGTGATTCCCAGGTTCGGCGAGACTTTCCTCAAAGAATCCCTGGACAAGGATTACAAGGCTCTGGCCCGGGACATCCTGGATATCTTCCAGGTGGATATTCCCGGTGAACTGGTGGAAGCGGCCCTGGCCACCTATGACCGTTTCGATGACCCCGCCAACCCGGTTCCCGTGGTGAAGATCGGCGACAGGCTGCATGTCAGCGAGCTGTATCACGGCCCCACCCGGGCCTTCAAGGACATGGCCCTGCAGCCTTTTGGCGTGATTCTGTCCGGCCTGGCCCAGGCCCGTGACGAGCATTACCTCATCATGGCGGCCACCAGCGGCGATACCGGCCCCGCGGCCCTGGACACTTTCCGCAACAAGCCCAATATCAAGGTGGCCTGCCTTTATCCCGATGGCGGCACCTCCGATGTGCAGCGTCTGCAGATGGTGACCGAGGATGCCGACAACCTGAAAGTCATCGGCATTCATGGCAACTTCGATGATGCCCAGGCGGCTCTGAAACGCCTGCTCGGTTCCGACCTGTTCCGTGCCACCCTGGTGGAGAAGCATACCCAGCTCTCTGCCGCCAACTCGGTGAATTTCGGGCGCATCATCTTCCAGCTCATCTATCATGTGCACAGCTACCTGGAGCTGGTACGCCAGGGGCATATCCAGCTGGGAGACAAGGTGTACATGGTGGTGCCCAGCGGCAACTTCGGCAATGCCCTGGGCGGCTACTATGCCTGGCAGATGGGTCTGCCCGTGGAGAAAATCGTCATCGCCTCCAACGCCAACAACGTACTCACGGATCTCATCAATACCGGGGCCTATGACCTGCGCGACCGCCAGCTCATCGGCACCAGCTCGCCAGCCATGGACATTCTCAAGTCGTCCAACGTGGAGCGGGTACTGTTCCATTTGTTCGGCGCGGCACGCACCCGGGAACTCATGCGGCAGCTGGACGAAGAAAAGTATTACCAGCTCAATGAAGAAGAACGGCAGGCCATGCAGGCGCTGTTCTGCGCGGATTTCTGCACCGACGAAGAAGGCAAGGCCTATATCAAGGAATACTTCGAGCAGGGTTATCTCATGGATCCCCATACGGCCACCTGCATGAAGGCCCATGCCAGCTGCTGTGACCAGCCCCTGCATGCCATCGTCTATTCCACCGCTGAGTGGACCAAGTTCTCGCCCAGCATCGCCAACGCTCTCACGGGTGAAGTCGATGCCCATGACCTGGATGCTCTGAAAACCATTGCCAGGCTGGCCGGCACCGAGGTTCCCGAGCGCATCAAGCAGCTGTTCAGCAAGCCCATCGCCCAGAAGACCCTGGTGAACAAGGAAGACATCGAAAAGGAAGTGCTGGCCTTCCTTTGAGGGAAAGGCGCCCACGAGGCCGTGATGCACAGATTGCTGGTACCGGGACTGAGGGCCGCGCCGCCTCCCGGGGTGGACCGCGACGCCCTGCCGCGTTTTCCCGCCCTGGAGCGATGCTATGCCCGGGGGCGGGCTGAACAGGCGCCGGGACGGCTGGAAGCACTGCTGATGGGCCTGTTCGGCCTGGAGGCTTCTCAGGGCGCCGCGCCCTTTTGTTACCTGGCAGACACGGGAAAACGCCCCGACACCGGCGTGTTGCGGGCCAGCCCCGTGCATCTGCGCGCCGACCGCGACCAGGTGCTGCTGTTTCCCCTGGACGATTCCCAGTTGGACATGGATGAGGCCCGGGCCCTTGCCGACCGTTTCAATGGGCACTTTGCCGACGATGGCCTGGTCATCGAAGTTTCTAGTCCCCATCGCTGGTACCTGCTCACGGAACGCCTGCCCCGGATGTCCCTTGCCACACTGGACGAGGTGGCGGGCCGCAGCCTGGGCGCTTTTCTTCCCGATCGGGAAAAAGCGCATTTCTGGCTGGGCCTCATCAATGAAACCCAGATGCTGTTTTTCGATTCCCCGGTGAACCGGGCGCGGGAAGGACGGGGTGAGCTGCCGGTGAACGGCCTCTGGTTCGATGGCGCGGGCCGGCTTCCCGCCACCGTGCCCGGGGGTGCACGCAGCATTCATGGGGACGACTGTCTGCTGCGGGGGCTGGCTGCCTGCGCGTCAGAACCGGGGGAAGACAGCCTGGTCCTGTTCAAGGATATTCAGGCCGCCCTGGGCGCGGCGGATGCCGCCGCCTGGCTCGAGGCCATGAAGCGCCTGGACTCTCTCCTGAATCCTCTGATGAAAAAGAAAGACATCATGTTATATCCCTGCGACGGACGCAGCTGGCACTGGAAGCCTTCCCATAATCGACATTTCTGGCGGCTACCCCGGCCGTTGCGGTTTTGCGGAAAGGGGTAGGGCGGAAAGGGTCGGAGTCAAATTCCACCCAAGTTGTAACAGGGAGGGGTATCAGACGATTCCACGCCGTCGAATCTGTCCAATATTGTGGCGATTTGACTCCGACCCCCTAGGCTGGGACATCCTCCTGAGGTTCAGGGGAAATGCTTCAGACAGCAGCGCCCGGAAGGATTGCGGATCTCACAGTCACACTGGCTTTGGCGGGTGCGCTCGATGACGAAGTCCTTGAGGTCCGGTCGCTCTGCCAGGGTCTTTCTGTCGATGCCGAAGCAGTAGCAGAGCAAGGCCTCGCCATCATCGCGCTTGATGCCCACGGGTGTGCGGATGTCTGCCTGAGTGAAAACGCCATGGTCGGCAAGAAAATAGATGACCTCGCAATCCGGGTTCTCACAGAACCAGGCGTCCTGGCTTTGCCATTCCCAGGGCTGTTTCAGGTGATGCAGCAGAGTTCGCGCGCCAACGGCCATGCCGGGCTGGCTGCAGCGGGGGCAGGGGCGTTTGCGGGCAGGGGATGTTGCGCAGCAGCCAGACATCAGCGCAGCCGCCTTACCCGCATGCTGCGGTTGCTGTCAGCGGGCTTGAGTACGAAGGAGCCCAGGGCGCCCCGTTCGATGGTGATTTTGTCGCCGGGCTTCAGCCGTGGCTGGGAGCTACTGCCCACCTGGCGCCATACCTGGCCGTTGTCCAGGTACAGGGTGCGCTGGCCCCGGGAGCTTTTCTCGATTTTGCTGATGCTGGCCTGAATACCCTCGATTTCATCTGCCGGCGATGCCGCCGGCAGGCCGAAAGCGGCCTTCTGTTCTGCCACCGTTGGTGGGGCATTCTTCTTTTCCAGCATCCGCGCGTAGTCGTCGTAACAGGCCAGGCGTTTTGCGTCGTCTGACAACTGACGGCATTCCTGCCAGCCGGGGGTGGCCAGAGTTATACCGGCAAGCATACACAGGAACAGGAACAGGGTGGAATTGCGCATGGAGCCTCCGGGAAGTCGCGGGAAATCTAAAGCAGATAATACCCCGCAAGGAGCCTGTGCTTCCAGATTGATAATGCCGTTATATCCTAGTATCGTGCGCAGAATCCCTCTCAAGTCCCGGTGTCAGCATATACGCTGGGGCAGTTGAACGAAGCCATGAAAATCACCGTCAGCGAGCTGGTCGTGCGCTACATGGAGCGTTTGGGCATAGGCCATATCTTCGGCATGCCGGGGGCGCATATCCTGCCGGTGTACGACGCTCTGTACGATTCGAACATCCAGACCGTGCTGGTGAAGCATGAGCAGGGCGCTTCCTTCATGGCAGGCGGCTACGCCCGGGTGTCCGGCAGTATCGGCGCCTGTATCACCACCGCTGGCCCCGGGGCCACCAATCTGGTGACGGGCATTGCCAATGCCCATGCCGACCGCCAGCCGGTGCTGGCCATCACTGGCGAGACGTCCACCCATATCTTTGGCCGCGGCGGCCTTCAGGAAAGCTCGGGAGAGGGGGGCAGCATCGATCAGATCGCCCTGTTCCAGGGCATCACCCGCTACAACCGCATCGTGGAGCGCACGGATTACCTGGGCAATGTTCTCAACCGCGCCTCGCGCATCCTGTTGGCGGACGATCCTGGTCCGGTGCTGCTCAGCTTTCCCTTCAACGTGCAGAAGGAGAAGGTGGATGCGGCGGTGCTGGATGATGTCATGACCCGCGCCCATGTGCAGACCCATGAGCCAAGCTGCGCCAATGCCACGGATATCGTGAACATGCTGCTCGAAGCCCGGCATCCGGTCATCGTCGCCGGCTATGGTTGTCTGCGCGCCGGGGCCAGGGAACAGCTGGAGCGTCTGAGCCACTGGCTGAACATTCCCGTGGCCTCCAGTCTCAAGGCCAAGGGGGTGGTGGATGAATCCTCGCCCCTGTCCCTGGGCAGCCTGGGCGTGTCATCCAGCGGCCGGGCCTACCGGCATATCGTGGAGCAAGCGGATCTAGTGATGGTGCTGGGGGCGGCCTTCAACGAGCGTACCAGCTATGTGTGGGACCGGGAGCTGCTCAACGGCCGCCGGGTGATTCAGGTGGACGTCAACCCGGAACAGCTGGAAAAGGTCTTCCATGCGGATCTGGCCATCCAGGGCGACATTCGCAAGATTCTCGACGACGTGCTGCGCAACCTGGAGAACCGCGGCGTGGAGGAAGTATCGGCTGCCGGGGATGCACAGCTTGCCGGGGATTCCGGGCGGGGCTATGAAGTCTTCCAGTCGGGTTTCGCCCTGGTGGAGAAATTTTTCCGCGAGCTGGAGAAACATTTTCCCGACAATGCCGTGGTCTTCGATGACAACATCATCTTCGCCCAGAATTTCTACCGGGTGTCCAGCAAGGCCCGCTATTATCCCAACTCGGGCATCTCCTCCCTGGGCCATGCCATTCCCGCGGCCATTGGCGCCCAGTTCCATGAGCCCGCTCCCTGTTTCGCCGTGCTGGGAGACGGTGGTTTCCAGATGTGCTGCATGGAGATCATGACCGCGGTGAATTATGAGCGCCCCCTGAACATCCTGCTGTTCAACAATTCCACCATGGGGCTGATCCGCAAGAACCAGCACCAGCAGTACGAACAGCGCTTCATCGACTGCGACTTCATCAATCCTGATTACCGCAAGCTGGCTGATTCCTTCGGCATCAACCATGTGCTGGCGGATACTGAGGCCGCGGTGGAGCAGCTGTTCCGGGAAACGGATCTGGTGGCTGGCATCAACCTCATCGAAATGCCCATCGACAGAAACAGTTTCCCCAATTATTCCTCCCGCAGGTAGCCCTTGCCGTGAGTGATGCTGCACTTCCCCTGTTGTTCGACGCGGTGAGTGGTCTGGCTGATCCGGCGGTGGCGGACAGCCTGGAGACATTTCGGCGCGATGGTACGCCTGCTGCCCTACTGGCCTTGTGTGATCAGCTCTTTCCCCTGTTGGAAGACGCCATGTGGCCTGATGGCCAACTGGATGTGGCAGCCTTGGGCCGCTACCAGGCAGTGGTTCGGGAAGTGGATGAATGGCTGACCGGCCAGCCGGACGATCCCCGCCATGAATGCCTGGTGGTGGTGCCCGTGGCGGATCGTCCCCGGCACCTGCGGGCCTTCCTGGACAGCCTGCATACGCTGCGCCAGCGTTTTCCCTGGGGGCCGGTTGCGGTGCTGGTGGCGGATGATTCCGCGGGGCGGGAGAATATCGCCGAAAACCAGCGCATCCTTGCTGATTTTCGTGGCCTGGGGCTGGCGGCGGAATATTTTGGGCAGGAGGAACAGTTGAAGTGGCTCGATGCCCTGGACGCGGATACCCGCCAGGCTCTGGCGGGGGTGCTGGGCAGTCATGACAGATCGCGCTTCTGGCACAAGGGCGCGTCCAACATGCGCAACATTACTTATCTCGAATTGGCGCGCCGGGCGGGCCGGGGAAGGGAAAAGCTGTTCTGGTTCGCCGACAGCGACCAGGAGTTTCGCGCCGGCGACGAGTATTTCCTGAACTATTTCTATCACCTGGACCGCATCTTCAGCCGCCAGCCCGTGACCCTGCTCACCGGCAAGGTGGTGGGAGATCCGCCGGTGTCTCCCGCGGTCATGGCGGGTAATTTTCTGGACGATGTGCTGGCCTTCATGAAGGATCTGGCCGCCCGGCAGGCAGGGTCTGCCTGCGCCTATCATGACGACCGGGAGGAGAAGGCTGATGATGCCGCCTATCACGACATGGCCGAGTTGTTCGGTTTCCAGGAGAAAGGTCACAGCTTCCAGTATCACTGTCCCCTGGAAGGCCCCCATGACCACCGCCAGTGTTTCGAGGCATACGCCGCCCGTCTGGGAGGCTTCTTCGATGGCGAGCACCTGACCCGGCGCACGGCCTACGAATATCGTCCCCTGGCGGAAACCCTGGTTCCCGCGCGTACCGTGTACACGGGCAACTATGTGTTCAACCGCCGGGGGCTGGTCTGGTTCATTCCCTTTGCTTCACTGAAGCTGCGCATGGCCGGTCCGGTGCTCGGACGGATGGCCGCCGCGGAACTGGGCGAAGGCTTTGTGTCCGCCAACCTGCCCATGCTGCACAAGCGCACGGTGGCCGAAGCCGGGCGTTCCGAGTTCCGTCCCGGCATCGTTCATGATGAGGCGCTGTCGGACATCAGCGGCGAGTTCGAGCGCCAGTATTATGGTGATGTGATGTTGTTCAGCATGATTCGGCTCACGGAGCGGGGCTACCCCGCCCGGGAACTGGCGGCGAAGGATATCCGCCAGGTGCTGGAAGACGTGGAGCAGGACATGCGCGGCCGCTACGAAGGCAAGCGGCAGGACATTCTGGCCAGAACCGCACAGCTGCGCCGCCTGCTGGAAGATGAGCGCCAGTGGTGGCATCAGTGCCCAGGCGCCGTGGAGCAGCTGCGGCGGTTCATGGCCAGCATGGAACAGAGCTTCGGCGACCAGGCCCGGGGCGTAAGCCTGATGCGGTCGGCGCAACATCGTGACCGGCGCCTGGCAGACATGACGCATGCCCTGCTGGCTTACAGGGGCGAGCGGGATCAGTGGGAAAGGTTGCTGAGCGGTGCATGACAGTCCGCGCTTTGAAGACATCCGCCTGTAGGTCGAACTTCAGTCCGACAAACAACGGTGGGGTGTCGGGCTCAAGCCCGACCTACAGCCGTAATGTCGCTTCGCGTTATGATGGGTAAATAGATTGGTCAGGGCTATATAGACTGTGAATATCTTCGTGCTCAACACTGGCCGTTGTGGCTCCACCACCTTCATCCGTGCCTGTGAACATATCCGCAACTACAGCGCCGGCCACGAGACGCGCATTCATCACCTGGGCGCGGCGCGGCTGGACTACCCGGACGATCACATCGAGGCGGACAACCGTCTGTGCTGGATGCTGGGCCGGCTGGAAGAACGCTTCGGTAACGATGCCTTCTACGTCCACCTGTACCGGGACCGGGAAGCCACTGCTGCCAGCTTCGCCCGGCGTACTGGCTTCGGCATCATGTGGGCCTGGCGCGAGGGCGTGCTGCTTCGGGACGGGGAAGACACCGACCCCCTGGAACTGGCGCGTGACTATGTGGATGCCGTGGAAGCCAACATCCGCCTGTTTCTGAAGGACAAGCCCCGGCAGCTGGAACTGCGCCTGGAGCAGGCTGCGCAAGACTTCCCCCGCTTCTGGCAGGCCATAGGCGCAGAAGGCGATCTGGATGCGGCCCTGGCCGAATGGCAGGTGCGCCACAATGCCTCGCGGTAAGTTCCTAACCTTCGTGGTATAGAAGGTTCCCTCTCCCCCTCGGGGGAGAGGGTCAGGGTGAGGGGGGCTGGGTGCATTTTCGCTCAGTCGCCAGCCCGGGTATAGAGGCTCCTGAAGGAATCAGGGTAGAACGAACACCGCGCAGCCGCGCTGCAGCTCCAGATATTCATGACGAAGGCCGGGAACTTCCCGGCACCAGGCTTCGGCGATGGTTTTTTCATCGTCCCGGGCTGCGTCATCGAGAAACAGATGGCAGCCATTCGCCAGCCGATCGCGCAGCAGTGGCAGGGCGGGGTAGCGTGAAAGAGGCTGCAGGAATCCCGGCGGGCCGTCCACCACCAGCATGTCCACATCTTCCGGCAGCGCCGCTGGCAGCTTGTACCACTGGAATGTCCTGCCGTTGACCTCCTGTGCTTCCAGAGGAGCGTGCAGCACCCGGGCATGATTTTCCAGCCCCAGAGCGTTGAGGTTGTCCCGGCTGGCCTTGGCGAATGCTTCGCCGTTCTCCAGGCTGAATACCTGTCCCTGGCCGTTGAGCTGGCAGCAGCGCGCCAGCACCAGGGTGCTCAGGCCGCTGCTGCATTCGAGGATGCGGGCAGGTTGCTGTTCCAGACAGTGTTCGGCTATCAGGAGCAGAAAATCCTCCGCCGCTGACCAGTGCTCCGTCCAGGGCAGGGGCTGGTCCAGGCCCAGTTTTTCCTGCAGTCGGCGGTAAGGATAGGAAGATGACATGGCGCGGTGGGAAAAAGGAATTGGCGCCCTCGGCGCGATTCGAACGCACGACCTGCCGCTTAGGAGGCGGCTGCTCTATCCTGCTGAGCTACGAGGGCAATGTGGCGCGGATTATAGCAAAAGCCAGGGAGACGGGTTCAGGATGAAGTCATCAGCGTTTCAGGATCAGCTCCAGCACCGCCTTGCTGCCGAAATAAGCCAGGGCCAGCACCACGAATCCCGTCATGGTCCAGCGGATGGCGGTGCGGCCCCGCCAGCCGAAACGGTAGCGCCCCCATAGCAGTACCGCGAAGCACAGCCAGGCGAAGATGGACAGCAGGGTTTTGTGCACCAGGTGCTGGGCGAACATGTCGTCCAGGAAGACAAAACCACTGGCCAGCGACAGGGTGAGAAGGATGAAGCCGATGAGGATCATCTCGAACATCAGCCCTTCCATGGTCTGCAGGGGCGGGAGGGCGCGGATGAAGCCGCCGGGATGATGCTTGCGCAGATGCTTGTCCTGTATGGCCAGCAGCACCGCCTGCACCGCGGCCATGGCCAGCACGCTGTAGGCCAGTATGGAGCTGATCACATGGGCGCGCAGCGCCCAGTCCGTGTGGGGGGGCAGCAGGCGGATGCCGGGGAAGAAATAATCCAGCAGCAGGGTCAGGGCAGCAATGGGCAGCAGCACCATGCCCAGGGATTCCACGGGTTTGCTCAGGGCCGCCAGCAGGTAGAGCAGGGCAATGACCCAGGAGGCGAAGGAAACCGCGTTGAAGAAGCTGAAATTGACCCCCTGCATGGTGTGTAGGGCCTGGTAGAGCAGCCAGCCGTGCAGCAGCAGGGCGGAAAAACCCAGAATCAGCCCGGTTTTCTTGTTGGGGCGTTTGTCCGCGCTGGTGCGGAACAGGCGCAGGCTGAACACCGTGCCGCCCAGTGCATAGAGGGTGACGGCCAGGATCATGACGAGGGTATTTTCCATGGGGGCAAATGATGGCATATCGCCGTTCATACCGAAAGTGCCTTGCAGCAGATATAATGACGCCAATTCGTTATAGGCAGGAATTCAAGCATGTTCGACAATCTTTCCGACCGTCTTGGGCGCGTGGTGCAAAACCTGCGTGGCCAGGGACGCATCACCGAGGACAACATCAAGGACACCATGCGCGAGGTGCGCATGGCCTTGCTGGAGGCCGATGTAGCCCTGCCCGTGGTCAAGGAATTCGTGGATGAGGTGCGGGAAAAGGCTCTGGGCGAGGAGGTGCTCAAGAGCCTGACCCCCGGCCAGGCCCTGGTGAAGATCGTCAATGACGAACTCATCAAGGTCATGGGGGAGGCCAACGAGAGCCTGAACCTGCGCGCCCAGCCGCCGGCGGTGATTCTCATGGCCGGTCTGCAGGGCTCGGGCAAGACCACCAGCACGGGCAAGCTGGCCCGTTTCCTCAAGGAGAAGGAAAAGAAGAAGGTCATGGTGGTGAGTACCGACGTGTACCGTCCCGCGGCCATCGACCAGCTGCGGACCCTGGCCGGGGAAGTGGGCGTGGAATTCTTTCCCAGCGACCCCAAACAAAAACCGGCAGCCATTGCCAAGGCGGCCCTGAAGGCCGCGAAGAAAGGCCACATGGATGTGCTCATCGTGGATACGGCGGGGCGCCTGCACATCGACGACGAGATGATGTCCGAGATCAGGGAGTTGCACGGCATCGTCAACCCGGTGGAAACCCTGTTCGTGGTGGATTCCATGACCGGCCAGGACGCGGCCAAAACCGCGCGGGCCTTCAACGAGGCCCTGCCCCTCACCGGCGTGATCCTGACCAAGGCGGATGGTGACGCCCGCGGCGGCGCGGCCCTGTCCATCCGCAAGATCACCGGCAAGCCTATCAAGTTCCTCGGCGTGGGCGAGAAGAGCAACGGCCTGGAACCCTTCTACCCCGACCGCGTGGCTTCGCGCATCCTCGGCATGGGCGACGTGGTGTCCTTGGTGGAGGAAATCAGCGAGAAGGTGGACAAGGAAAAGGCCGCCAAGCTTGCGAAAAAGATTCACAAGGGGCAGGGCTTCACCCTGTCCGATTTCAAGGAACAGATGGAGCAGATGGCCAACATGGGCGGCGTGGCCAGCCTCATGGACAAGCTGCCGGGCATGGGTCAGATGCCGGATGCGGTGAAGGCCCAGGCGGGGGACAAGGAGATCAGGAAGCTCATCGCCATCATCAATTCCATGACGCCCCAGGAACGGGAGTTTCCCAACATCATCAAAGGCTCGCGCAAGCGTCGCATCGCCAAGGGGTCCGGCACCCAGGTGCAGGACATCAACCGCATGATGAAGCAGTTCCAGCAGATGCAGAAGATGATGAAAAAGATGAAGGGCGGCGGCCTGGCGAAGATGATGCGCGGCATGAAGGGCAGGTTTCCCGGCGGCGGCATGCCCCCGGGTGGCGGCATGCCCCCGGGCGGTTTTCCTTTCTGATCAACTTTCATGAGGGGATAGCCCCACACCCCAGATCATGAATATTCCCTCTCCCCCTCGGGGGAGAGGGCTAGGGAGAGGGGGGGAAATGCTCACCCCCTCCCCAACCCTCCCCCGTACGCGGGGGAGGGAGTTGTTGGTGTATTTCCACATTAAAGGGGTCGGAGTCAAATTCCACCCAACTGTTACAAGGAACGGGGTCACACTGTTCCATGGTATCGGATCTTCCCAACATCCTCCCCATTTGACTCCGACCCCGACCACCAATACTGCAGAGGGAGGGCGAAACCGGTGCGAGGGCACGTTTAGCGATGCCTTGCTCCGGGGCAGGCTTGAAGCCCTGAGCATCAGCTATATTGGTGCCGGGTTAATAATATTGTCAGGATTCTTCATGACGTACAGCAAGATAGAACATTTTTTCAGCGACCGGGTGAAATGTTCGCGCTGGTTGCCAGTGCCGGCAGAGTCCTGAATTTGGGTCTATGCTTTGATTCAGGCTTCGGCATCATTTCCATGGGAGGCGGAAAAGCCTTGCGCGGTAGCACGGAAGATGCCAGCCGTTTGTCAGAACTTCCTGGAGGATGGGTACGGCATGAAAACGGTAAAAGACATTCTGGATCAGAAAGGGCGTGAGGTTTTCACCATAGAGAGTTCCGCCACGGTACTGGACGCCATCCGCCTGCTGGCGGACAAAGGCATTGGTGCCCTGGTCGTCGTGCGGGATGGCGATCCCATCGGCCTTTTTTCCGAACGGGATTACACCTGCAAGGTCGTCCTTACCGGCAGGCGTTCGGAAAGCACGCCGGTGGAGGATATCATGAGCCGGGAACTGGTGGCCGTAGGGCCAGATACACCGGTGGACGAGTGCATGGCCTTGATGACGGAAAAGCGCATTCGCCATCTGCCGGTGCTAGATGGCGGCAAGCTGGTAGGGCTGGTTTCCATCGGTGACATCGTCAAGGACATCATTTCCCAGCAGCAGGTGGTGATAGAGCAGCTGGAACGTTACGTCTATTATTCCTGACGCAAGCCGCGACGCTTTCCGGAAACCTTGGCGGCAGGATGTTGAAAAACATCCAGCAACTCCATCTCCCGCACGGAGGATGTCGTAAAAGCCCTTCCCTGGGCTTTCACGACCCGAAATCGGAAAAATGCGATTTTCCGATTCCTCCATTTTCAATGGCTTGCAGCCATCGAAAATGGCGATGCGTCCCTGCATCGCGGTCGCTTTTGCGACACCCTCGCACGGGCGAAGTGGGGAGGGGCGGGCAAATACCGCAGATGGACGGCGAAACCGGTGCGAGGGCGCGTTCAGCGATGCCCGGTAACATTTTTCACTTTGCTAATATTCCAGGATTCTCCATGAAATACAGTAAGCTGGAATGTATTTTTCAGTGACCAGGTGAAATGTTCGGATTAGTGGTAGCTGCGCATCTGCCCCACCAACACGCCCTGGATCTGTACCTGTTCGGGCAGATAGACCATGGGTTCCATGCTCGCGTTGGCCGGGTGCAGGATCACCTTGCCCGGGTGCTGTTCGATGCGCTTCAGGGTGGCTTCTTCCCCGTCCACCAGGGCTACCACGATCTCGCCGTTGCGGGCCGTGTCCCGTTTCTCGATGACCACCCAGTCGCCGTCCAGGATGCCTTCCTCGACCATGGAGTCGCCTTTCACCTCCAGTACGTAACAGGGGTTGTTGGTGCGCAGAGGTGGGGGCACGTTGATAGTCTCCGGGTTGGCGATGGCCTCGATGGGCTGGCCAGCGGCGATGCGCCCGTAGAGGGGCAGGGCGTTGTCGTTCGTCGTGTTTTGCTCGTCCGGCCGCGCCGTCAGACGAATTCCCCGGCGCTGGTTGTTCATGGGTTCGACGAGTCCCTCGTGGATGAGGGCCTGCAACTGCTTGTGCAGGGAACCGCGGGAACTCAGCCCCAGGGCCTGGCACAGTTCGTCCAGGGTGGGGGGG
>JALVNE010000355.1 GCA_027026755.1 Sedimenticola sp.
CCGTCCCAGGAAAACAGGGACAGAATGCGCGTGACTGTTGTATCGGCAGGCGCATAGCCGCGTTCGCTGCAACCACGTGTCAGAATGATCTTGAGCACGCCCTGCTGATGGCCGCCAATGAGTTCCCGGGCTTCATTTTTCAGCAGGCCGGTATCCGGCATAGCGATGCTCAAGCGGGCGCAACCGACTGCCAGACGGGCAATATGGCTTTCCCAGAGACAGGGCTGCCCTTCGACGATCGCCAGGGTTTCAAAAAGCCCGTCACCAAACTGCAATCCCCGGTCCAGGATGGAAACCCGGTCTCCGGGAATGCCGTTGACCAGAGAAGCGATCAATCCTTGAGGAGTCGGAAAGCCAGAGTACCGTTGGTACCGCCAAAACCAAAGGAATTGGACAAGGCCACTTCCATGGGCATTTCCCGCGCGGTATGGGGCACATAGTCCAGATCGCACTCGGGATCCGGGTTGTCCAGGTTGATGGTGGGCGGCGCCACCTGGTCACGCAGGGCGAGGATGGTGAACACGGCTTCCGCGCCACCAGCGGCGCCAAGCATGTGACCGGTCATGGACTTGGTGGAACTCACGCAAAGCTTGTAGGCATGGTCGCCGAAGGCCTTTTTCATGGCCATGGTTTCCGCCACGTCCCCGGCGGGCGTGGACGTGCCATGGGCGTTCACATAGTCCACTTCCTCGGGGTTGATGCCGCCATCTTCCATGGCCAGGCGCATGCATTCGGCAGCGCCTTCACCACCGGGAGAGGGAGAGGTCATATGGTAGGCATCAGAGTTCATGCCGGCGCCCACCAGCTCACAATAGATGTTGGCGCCCCGGGCGCGGGCATGTTCCAGTTCCTCGATGACCACCACGCCGGCGCCGTCGGAAAGCACGAAGCCGTCACGATCCTTGTCCCAGGGACGGCTGGCCGCCTGGGGATCGTCGTTGCGCGTGGACAGGGCCCGGGCCGCGGCGAAACCGCCCAGCCCCGTGGGAGAGGTGGCCATTTCCGCACCACCGGCAATGATGACGTCACTGGTGCCATACTGGATCATGCGCATGCCGTCGGCAATGCAGTGCGCCCCGGTGCTGCAGGCAGACACGATGGAAATATTGGGGCCCTTGAAGCCATTGATGATGGAGATATGGCCCGCCACCATGTTGACGATATTGGCCGGTACGAAGAAGGGCGAGATCTTTCTCGGCCCCCCTTTCAGGTAGGCAGCATAGCCCTGCTCGATGCCGGTGATGCCGCCAATGCCGGACCCCACCACCACGCCGATGCGGTTGGCGTTTTCCTCGGTCACCTCGATGCCCGCATCCTTGATGGCCTGGTCCGCCGCGGCGATGCCGTAGTGGATGAACTTGTCCATCTTGCGGGCTTCCTTCTTCGGAATGTACTGCTCGATGTCGAAGCCATAGATAGGCCCGCCGAAACGAACGCTGAACGGCTCTATATCCAGATGCGTAATGGGCTTGATACCGCTTTTGCCGGCGAGAATGTTCTCCCAGCTGCTGACGACGTCGAGACCTACGGGCGACACCATGCCCAGCCCCGTGACTACTACCCTTCTTTTGGACATCAAGGAAACCTCTGTGTGTACATTAATCAAAAGCCGCGATTCCCGTAGCGCCATGCGCGTTCGCACACAGCGTCCGAGCGGAAATCCGCGGCTTGATCAGCCAGCGATGAATCAGCCGTTGGCTTTGTTGATGTAATCCACTGCCTGTTGCAGAGTAGTGATGTTTTCTGCTTCCTCATCGGGAATTTCACACTCGAACTCTTCTTCCAGAGCCATTACCAGTTCAACTGCGTCAAGGGAGTCAGCGCCCAGGTCGTCGATGAAGGAAGCGTTGGGAGTCACTTCATCCTCACTCACACTAAGGTGTTCAGCGACAATCTTTTTGACACGTTCTTCAATGCTGCTCATTTTCGTATTTTTCCTCCAGTAGAGCGCGATCCAGGCGCCGCGCATTAACGTCGTATTGTATGCGGAATTCGTCTGCCAGCCAAATCCGCCATTCAGTCAATTTCCAACCGATTTCCGGAAGCAGAATCGCAAAGAATTCTACAGTTTAATCAAAAGGTTGTCATGCTATCAGCGTCACGCCATGTACATGCCCCCATTCACATGCAAGGTGGTGCCCGTCACATAGGCGGCATCATCCGAAGCCAGGAATGCCACGGCGGCAGCCACTTCCTCGGCAGCGCCCAGGCGTCCCAGGGGAATGGCGGCGAGCAGGGCCTCGCGTTGGGCTTCCGGCAGTTCCCGGGTCATGTCCGTATCGATGAAGCCGGGCGCCACGGCGTTCACCGTGATGTTCCGGGAGCCCAGCTCCTGGGCCAGGGATTTGGTAAAGCCCAGCATGCCTGCCTTGGCGGCGGCATAGTTGGTCTGACCGGCGTTGCCGCTGCTGCCCACCACCGAGGCGATATTGATGATGCGCCCGCCCCTGGCTTTCATCATGCCGCGGATACAGGCCTTGCACACCAAGTACAGGGAACTGAGATTGGTGTTGATGACCGCGTCCCATTCCTCGGGCTTCATGCGCATGAGCAAGTTGTCCCGGGTGATGCCGGCATTGTTCACCAGGACGGTGACAGCACCATATTTGTCAGTGATGGCGCTGACCACCTCGTTCACGGATTCGGCATCGGATACATCCAGCTTCATGCCTTCACCTTCGATGCCTGCTTCCTTGAAATAAGCGCTGATGGCTTCCGCGCCACCATCGGACGTAGCGGTGCCGATGACGGTCATGCCGTCTGCTCCCAGGCGGGTGGCGATGGCGCGACCGATACCACGGCTGGCGCCGGTTACCAGGGCGATGGTCTTATCAGGCATTGCAGGCCTCCAGTGCTTTGTCCAGGGATGTCGGATCCAGTACCGGCAAGAAAATCAGGGTCTTGTCGATGCGCTTGCCCAGGCCCGTGAGCACCTTGCCGGGACCAGGCTCCAGGAACAGCTCGGCTCCCCGCCCCTTCATGGCCTGGATGGTTTCCACCCAGCGCACGGGTTGATAGAG
>JALVNE010000356.1 GCA_027026755.1 Sedimenticola sp.
CATAATCATACACCTTGGCCTCGGAGAAGCCTTTTTCTCCGGGAGCCAGATCGATATACCAGCCCTTGGCCTGCCTCAGCTGTTCCCTGGCGTAGAGCTTGGAGCCCGTGTCGTTCACACCATTGTCATTGCCTTCCTGGATCTGGTTGCTGGTAGCGTCATAGAGATCGCTCTCGGTGACGGCGAGGTAATCGGGCTCGCCATTCCCGTCATTGTCCGGGGGAGTGGCCCAGACGCTGGGATCCTTGATCATGTAGAAACGGTCGGTAACCGCCGTACTCAGGGGATCCGGCCGATGGCCGGAAGCGATGAGCAATGCGAGATAGGTGGCGCCGCCTCGCTTGTAATAGGCCACTTCCGGCGTGTTGAAGAAACGCTGGAAGCCGTCTGCTCCACCCACGTCGGCGACCACCCCGCCGCTGAGGGTGTTGGAACCGGTGATCTGGGCAATGGCCTTGTCAGGGATGTCGATGCGGATAATGCGTCCGCCGACGTCTGCCGCATAGAGACGGTCGGTTATGCCATTGGAGTTGATATCCACGGGAAGTACGTCTGCAGCGATGGCGTTGTTCATGCCAGTATTGCCAACCAGATCCGTGGATGACAGCTTGCGGATCAGCGCGCCAGTGCTCGGATTGACGATGTAGATGGCATTGCCAAGATCATCGTCGGCCCGTGACGTGGCGTTGTCCTGGTCTGTATCGTAACCGCCGCCGAATATCAGCACATCCTCTGCATTATTACCTGCTATTTCCAGCTTGGTCAGGATGGGTTTGGACCAGGTTTGCCCCAGTTCATCGAAGCCGTAGGTGACACCGCCCTTGATTTCCCAGGCAAAGCGCGGATGGGTGCGGTCAGTGATGTCCAGGGCATAATAATTGCGACCGCCGCGGCGCATGCCAAATACGATGTATTTGTGACCGTTCAATTCATAGTAGGTCATGGGGCCGTCCAGTCCATACATGAAGCTGGATGGGGCACTATGTGCCACGCCCTTGCCATCATGCTGATAATATTCACCATATTGTATGGTATTGAGAAGTTCATCCGGCATGAATGACCAGAGTTCCCGACCACCGCCGCTGCCGCTGGTGGAGCCATCGAATGCGTGCAGTATGCCCTCCGTGGTGGTAATCAATATGAGATCGTTGTTACCGCCATAGCGAACCACCGTAGGGCTGGTGTGCAGGGGTGCGCCCATGACAGGCGCATCCTTCCCAGTACGGAATCTGGAACCATGTTTCGTCAGCCAGTTGGCCCAGTTGAGCAGGAATTTGCGGGTCGTATTAAAATTTACTCCCAACATTTGTTTCGTGATCAGCGGATTGCTCTGCGTCACCCGGTTGGTGCTGTCGGTCAGATCATCGCTGTTAGTGTCCAGGTGGGTATAGAGGTTGCGGGTATAGCCGCCCAGATTGCTGGCGGCGCCGCCCAGCAGGGGCTTACCGCCGTCGGAATTCCCGGTATGGTTCCACAGATCCACCCGGTCCAGGAAATTCAGGGCCGTGTCCACCACGTTGGCCCCACTGGCGTCGGTGATGTCGATTTCGTCATTGGCCTGGTCATAGGCAATATGGTATTTCTTGACGTTACCATTCCAGAATTTCGTGGTGTCCGTCGTGAACAGGGGGACATAGATCTCGTCGCCGCTGGTGGCCGCGTTGTCCGCATTGAACGGAATGGCGGGGGCGTTGTAGGTATAAGGCACCGACGTTTTCGCCGACTGCACGATGGAGGCAAATGCCGCCACCAGGTCGGAGGCTTTGTCGCCGGTGTAAAAATTTCCACCGCCATTGGTGGCAATGGTGGTCAAAAAGCCCTCGGCCGTGGGATCAGTGTGGAAACCGATGGTGTGGGTGACGATATGTTGCTGCTCTGGCCAGCTTGGATCGGTTTTCAGGTCGGTATTGAATGCCCAGGAAGCAATTTCTGGTGCGCAGCGCGCATTTTGCCAAGTGCCGTATATAGGACAGTCGTTGGAGCCCAGGGGATCGGTGGGACGGTACTCCGTCAAGCCGTAGGCTTCTCCATTGGTGGGAGAGTTGGAGTTGGGCTGACCGTCGGTGAGCAGTACCATGTGATTGGGACGGCACCAAAGATCCACGGGAGAATTCCATGACCCCTTGTCGTTGTGGTAATCATCGCCATCATCGTCGTTGTTGGCCCAGCCGGTGGGATTGTCACCCTGGTTGAAACCATCGTTGAACCAGTCCACGGCAAATTCCAGTGCCTTGACCGAAGGGGTAAAACTCCTGGGCGTAAGCGTGGCGACCGCGCTTTTCATGGCGGTACGCTCCGCCGAGCCCACGGGCCCCAGCTCCTTGAAATCGGAGATGACCCGGATGCGAAGAGGCGCATCTCTACCGGAATGGGTGGTGTAGCCCATGATGCCCGCGCGCACGAACTCCATGTCCGGATCGTCCAGGAGGGTGGTCATGGCCTGGCGCAGCTGGGCCATGCGGCTTCTGGTCTGCCCGTCGTAGGAAGCCATACTTCCCGATTCATCGAGAATGAACAACACGTTGGGTGCGACGGGATTCGGCGGGGGCTGGAGATAGACCTCGATGTCGTCGGCCTGCAGTGCGCTGCTGGCAATAACCGAGGAGAGCAGGGCCCCCAGGGGGAGGGGCTGCTTGCGGGATTGTGTCTTGCTGTTCATGTGGTTATTCCTCATTCTCTGATGAGAGCGACTTCCATGCGGTTATGCACCTTGTTGTTGGCGCCATCGACGCGGCCGTAGGCATCGGCCGTGAATACGAAAGTAACGACGTTCAATGGATAGCCGGAAAACTTGTACTGCTTGGAGATCTCTGTCATGTCCATGGTCAGGTCGGCGGAAACGCTTACATTATTGCTGACATTGGTTTCCTGAAACCAGTTGGTATTGGTGACAGGCGCGCCGTTCAGGGTGCCTGGCGCTTTCACAGTGGTAATATCGGCTACCAGGAGCCTGTTCAGCGCATTTTCGGCCCCTTCGTGAAAGGCGAATTGTTTATGCTGGTGATTGACAGCAATCTTGGTATCCAGGTTGGCGCTGCGCATGGCGGTGAGACTCAGCAGGGTGATGACCGTGAGCAGTATGAGGCTGACCACCAGTGCCACGCCTTTCTGTCTTTGTGTGATGCTGCAGGTTTGTCTGTGCCGGTTCATGATGTCACTGCCTTTGGACTGTTGGGTTGAAGTTGCGAAGCATGAGGGTGCTGGATGCAACACGGTACAGGTGAGTGGTATCCGGTTCGTTGAACACCATTCCCAGCACATTCAGTGTCCCTGGCGTGCTTCCGCGGGAGCCGGGGGGGAGTTTGGATTCACTGCCGGCGACCAGGCCGATACGCATGGATACCACTCTGACCCAGGGCGTGGAGGCGTTACCGGGAATGCTGACCACGCTGGGGTCATTGACCATGCTGGCGGTGAGATAACGGTCGGCGTAGCCGTCGTCATTGTCGTCCACTCCGTACAGGGCCTTGAGCTTTTGGATGCCGGAAACCATGGTCTGGCGCGTGGTGCTTGCGGCTCCTCCGCTGTTGTATGTGGTCAGTTCACAGACCAAGTCGTCGCTGTTTCCATCGCCGTCCGTGTCAGCGAGGAGAAAACGCACCATGCTGGGACGGGTCTTGATGTCCGGCACGGACTGATAGGCGCCGCAACTGGGGCCGCGCCGATAGCGAATGGCGATGACATCGGAATCGCTGCCGCCGTCATAGATGTATTCCGCGCCACTGGGCGAGGCACTGCTGGCGCTGCTGGTGACGGGGGGGAAGGCGCGGCGACTGGGGATATCGTCTTCCGCGCCCCGGATATCCCGTCCCGCCATCACGATGATACGGCGCATGTCGTCCAGGGCGAAACGCAGGTTTTCCGAAACCTCGGCAACCACGGTTCGGGTGTTGAAACTGTTCTTGCTGTCCAGGTAGATCTTGATGACGGCCCCGATGAGAAAGATGCCGATGGCGGTGGCGACCATGAGCGATACCAGGGACATGCCTTGTTGTTTGCGTAAAATCATGTCTTAATGCCTCGGTTACGGCTCCACGGAATCCTTGCCGGTGACAACGGCCAGGGTGATGGAGTCTTCCTTGTTGCCTGTGTCCAGCACTTCCTGGCGGGTGGACCAGCTGACGGTAATGAGCATTTCCGATCCGGGCGTGCAGGGGTCGGCATCACTAGCGACCCAGTCATTGCAGCTGACGGTGAGCTTCCCGCCCGGCAATGCTTCCTTTGCGCCCCGGTCCGGGGCGCAACGGGCGTCGTACAGGTCATAGGCCGCCATTTGCGCCGGGCTGCATTGAACGACTCCCGATGCATTCGCTGCATCCGCGGCCATGACGCAGTTGTAAGGGGGGGCGGCCGGGCAACTGTTCAGCGGCGTGGTGGAAATGTAGTCGCTGCCGGTATCCGTGTTGGCCAACAGATTGGCGCGCATGCCATCTGCCAGGGAGGCGGCAATGTCCGTGGCTCTGGCGCGGTATTCGGCATTGGTGGATGCCTGCATGGCTCTCATTTGCAGGGAAGCGATGCCCAGCAGGCTGACGCCAATGATGACCGCGGCCACCAACACCTCCACGAGGCTGGTGCCTCTTTGACGGAGAAACGAATGTGTCATGAGCAACTGGCCTCCTGTATGCGCGGGCGTCCCGTGGCGCTGAAACAGACGTGGCGCGTCGTGGAACCCTTGGTAATGGTGAAAAAATCGCTGCCGGGGTTCAGGGAAGCGCGTCCCCTGGGGCTGAAACGAATATAGTTGGCCACCGCGCCATTGGCCGTGATGGTTGGCGAACTACTGGACAGCCTTTGATCCAGAATCAGAGGGGCCTCTTTGTTTTTGTTATATTTGTTGTTGTTGTTCAGGTCGTTGAAAACCCGGTATCTCGTTCCCCAGCCGCCCACGGGCTGGATTACGACAGGTGTTTCCCGTTTGATGGCCTCACTGCGCGCTATCAGGACGGAGGACAACAGATCATTGGCCGCAGTGGTGACGGCATTCTTGTCCATCAGTTCCCGGAAACTGGGAATGGCCATGGAGATGAGTATGGATAGCACCACCACTGTTATCAGCAGTTCGACCAGCGTGAAACCTTTTTCTTTGTTCATGATATGCCCGTTCGGATATATAGATTCCTGCGACTGAGTATAAGGTTATCATCGGCTCGCGCCAACGGCCGCTGGTCGCAGAATTCGCACCGTTTGTCCGGGCTTCCTACTGTGTCTCTATGTCGAGGCTACCTGCAGTTCACGGGATTACTCCTGGTGGCCTTTATCAGGCGTATGCGCCCGTTGTTCGACACCACGATCTTCCGGTTGAGGTCGGGAAAATCCTCATGGCAGAAACGGATGGTGGTATTGGAGAACCATGAACGCCCCTGGGGACGAAAGCTGATCCTGTTGCGCTGGCGGGAAGAAGACCGGATGCTGATCTTTTCCCATGCCTTCATCTCGCGGCTGATGATGGCTTCTCCCGGATCGAGCCGGCGGTTCTTGTTCCTGTTCTCGAAGATCAGGTAGCCTCCCTGCCAACGTCGGTGGTCATTGTCACAGCCGCTGCCGTCGGTGCTGGGGCAGAGGGTGATGTGGGTCTCCCTGGCCACGGCCGTGGACCGTGCCAGGTGCAGCTGAGCGACGAAAAGATTCACGCTGCTGGCCATGGCATTGCGGGCCATCAAGTGACTGAAGGTTGGCAGGGCCAGGGTGGTAAGTGTGGCGAAGGCTACCACGGCAATGAGAAGTTCGACCAGGGTCAATCCCCTGGCACGAGAAGGTAAAACGTCCATGTTTCATCTCCCGGTTCATTCCAGTGATTGTCGGGATATCTTAGGCGGGTGCGGTCAGGAAATTCAAGGGTGCACGGGGAAATTCAGATTTTTCCTACAATCCTGGTTGGTTACTGCAAAGCCTTGGGGAGGGGGAAGGTGACTTCCTCCCGGATGCCTCCATCTTCCTCGGCTTCCTTGGCGCCCCAGTCCTTCAGTTGGTCGAGCACCTGTTTCACCAGAACCTCCGGGGCGGAGGCGCCAGCCGTGAGGCCGATAATGTGGTTTCCCCGCAGCCAGTCGCGTCGCAGGTCCGAGGGGCCGTCCACCAGGTAGGCGGGTTTGCCCAGTTTTTCCGCGATTTCCTTGAGGCGGTTGGAGTTGGAGCTGTTGGGGGAACCCACCACCAGCACCACGTCGCATTGGGATGCCAGACGTTTCACCGCATCCTGGCGGCTCTGGGTGGCGTAACAGATGTCGTCCTTCCTGGGCCCCTGTATCCTGGGGAAGCGCTCCCGCAGGGCGCTGATGATCTGTTCCGTGTCGTCCATGGAAAGGGTGGTCTGGGTGACGAAAGCCAGCTTGTCAGGGTTGTGTACCTCCAGCCTGCTGACATCTTCGGTGGTTTCCACCAGGTGTATGCCCCTGCCTTCAGGACAGAAATACTGGCCCATGGTGCCTTCCACCTCCGGATGGCCCTTGTGGCCGATGAGAATCACCTCGAACCCGTTGCGGCAGTGTCGGGCCACCTGCAGATGCACCTTGGTCACCAGGGGGCAGGTGGCGTCGAATACCTGCAGATCCCGGCTTTCTGCTTCCTGCTTCACGGCCTGGGAAACACCATGGGCGCTGAAGATGACGGTGCTGCCATCGGGTACTTCGTGCAGTTCATCCACGAACAGGGCGCCGCGCCGTTTCAGGTTTTCCACCACGAAGCGGTTGTGCACCACCTCATGCCGCACGTAAATGGGGGCGCCGAAGGCGTTCAGGGCTTGTTCCACGATTTCTATGGCGCGATCCACGCCCGCGCAGAAGCCCCGGGGATTGGCAAGAAGGATTTTCATGAAAAAATCTTCACATCATCTATATTGGAATGAAGAACTCTACCTCAACCGAGAATCACCAGCAAAGGAAGACGCCATGCCCAACGGAAAATGGAAGAAGAATGCCACCCGGGATGTTCCCGATCTGCGCGACTGGATTTACGAGCCTCCGCTGATACATCTGAAAAGCAGGCTGGACTATCCGTCCAATCTGAAAATTCTCAATCAGTACAGCTCCGGCGCCTGCACGGGATTCGCCTTGGCGGGTGCCATCAATCTGCTGTACCAGCAGGCGGGACAAGATATTCGCGTCAGTCCCCGCATGCTCTACGAGATGGCCAAACGACACGATGAATGGCCGGGGGAGGATTATGATGGAAGCAGCCTGAGAGGTGCCATCAAGGGTTGGCGCAACATGGGGGTGTGCCGGGAGGATTACTGGCCTTTTCGCATGCGCCGCAAGGGCGAACTGACCGTACGCCGGGCCAAGGAGGCGCGCAGCCACACGGTGGGGGCGTATTATCGTCTGCGGCCTGAGATCAGCCACTACCATGCAGCTCTCAATGAGACCAGGGTCATCGTGGTGTCGGCGCGGGTGCACCAGGGCTGGGACGACCCTCCCGATGGCCGTATCGAAAAACAGGACAAGGTGGACGGCGCCCATGCTTTTGCCATCGTCGGATACGATGAACAGGGCTTCTGGCTGCAGAACTCCTGGACGGAAGGCTGGGGGCTGAAGGGCCTGGCGCACTGGAGTTACGAGGACTGGATAGAAAACGTCATGGACGCCTGGGTGTTCCGCCTGGCCCTGCCCACGCCTTCCATTTTCGGTCTGAAGCCCGGTAATGCAAAACTTGCCCAGGTGGATGCCCAGGCCAGGCTCAAGGTGCCCCGCTCCACCATCGCCGGACATTTCATCCATGTGGATGATGGTGATTACAAGGAATCGGGGCGTTACTGGAGCAATGCCTACGACGTGGAGCAGACGGCCGAGCTGGTGGCGAAGAGCGACAAGTATGATCACCTGCTGCTCTACGTACATGGCGGCCTGAACACGCCGGAGGATTCAGCCAGGAGAGTGGCTGCCATGCGCGAGGTCTTCAAGGACAACCGCATCTATCCCTTTCATGTCATGTATGACACGGGGCTGGCCGAGGAACTCAAGGACCTGGTGCTGGGCAAGGCCAGAATGGCCGGCGAGCGTGTGGGCGGGGTGTCCGACTGGGTGGATCGCTTCGTGGAGGGCCTGTTGCGCAAGCCCGGTACCATCGTCTGGGAGGAAATGAAAAAAGACGCCCGGCTTGCCTTTGCGGCGCAAGGGGCGGCCCTGGATGCCCTGAACCGGTTTCTGGCGCAGTTCAAATCCAAAGACAGGGCCATGCGGCTACACCTGGTGGGCCATAGCACGGGGGCGGTTGCCATCGGCCACCTGTTACGCAGCCTCAGCCGCCGTCAGCTGACTTTCGATACCTGCTCCCTGATGGCGCCGGCCTGTACCCTGGACTGGTACCGTGAAGCCTATGTGCCGGCCCTGGACGAAACCGGCAGGCTGCGTATCCGGGACATGAGCATCTACAATCTGACCGATCATCTGGAGCAGGACGACACGGTGACTCCTCTGTATCACAAGTCCCTGCTGTATCTGGTGTCCAACGCCTTCGAGAGGGAAAAGGAGAAACCCCTGCTCGGCATGCAGAAGTTTTCATCCGGCGTGGACAGGGTGGGCGACCTGCCCCATATCCATTATTCCAATGGCGCCACGGGAAACGTCACCCGCAGCACCACCCATGGGGGCTTCGACAACGACCCGTACACCCTGAACCATATTCTCAGGCGCATTCTCGGTGCCACGCCTTTACGGCCTTTTTCCGCCGATGATCTGGACTATTGAGCTTACAATGACTCCCTGCCCGTTTGTGGAGACAGTAGGTTGGGCTTGAGCCCGACAACAGCTGCCACTGCCACAACGGGGTCGGAGTCAAATTCCAGCCAACTGTTACAAGGAACGGAATCAAACTGTTCCATGCCATCGGATCTTCCCAACATCCTCCCCATTTGACTCCGACCACCAATGCCGCAGATGGACGGCGAGACCGGTGCGAGGGCGTGTTCAGCGAATCCCGGAAAATCAGGTCAGGCAGGTACTGACAGTGTTGCAGAAATGCCTGCCCGCGTACTCCTGTGGCGCGATCTCCGGCCTGCTGA
Organism: Sedimenticola sp.; assembly: GCA_027026755.1. Lineage (GTDB taxonomy): Bacteria > Pseudomonadota > Gammaproteobacteria > Chromatiales > Chromatiaceae > Thiolapillus. Next base: position 8,999 of record JALVNE010000356.1, read on the forward strand.
ACCCCCGTCGTTCCAGGGCGGTTTTCAGAGTTTGGAAATCGTCGTCTGCAAAGGCCGCCGCGCGCA
>JALVNE010000357.1 GCA_027026755.1 Sedimenticola sp.
TTGTCATGCGCTGCATGAAATAGAGCCCTGTGTTGTAGTCTTTCCAGTCGCCGTCATACAGATCGCCGGCCAGGAGCACGAATGCCACTTCCTCATCGATGGCCAGGTCGATGAGGTTGTCGAAGGCACGGCGCGTGGCGCTGCGGATTTCATCCACCGGGGCGCCTTCATAGCGCTCCAGGCCATGCAAGGGGCTGTCAAGATGAATGTCCGCGGCATGTAGGAATTTATATGGATCATCCGGCATACCTGTCTCCCTGTTTGCCGATGCGAATTTCAGGCAGCAGTTTTGTTGCCTGAGTCTAACAAATCTCCGGGCCAGCGTATGGCTGCTGGCAAACAATCCGAGCCGCGTTTCGATTTTTCATACTGTGATAGCCAGGCTATGTCACGGAGAGTCAGCCTGCGAAAGCCTGGACAAGAGGTCAGCGGCCCGCCGGGCAAGATAGTGATTCTCCCCCTTTGCTGCCCTGAGAATCTCCAAGGCGGCTTGGGCCTGTGTAAGGGCATTTTGGTATTCCTTGCCTTCAACATAGGCCTCGGCCAGGGCCAGGTGAGCTTCCCCCACCAGCCAGTGCTGTTGTGGCAGCTTGCTCTGGCGGATCTGCAACGCCTCCTGGGCAAGATCTGTTGCCTTTCGGGGTTCGTGTAGCGCCGCCAGGGTTCTGGCCAGCCCCACGAGGCTGTAGGAAAGATACAGGTGGCCGGCAGGAAGCAGCTGGCGGCGCACCTTCAGCGCCTGAGAATAATAGGATCTGGCCGCATGATAGCGGCCCAGCTCGTAGTTGGCCTGCGCCAGGTTGTTGAGAATGGTGGCCGTGGCAAGATTGTCAACGCCGTTCTTCCGCAGTGTGATCTTGAAGGCCGCCTCGAACTCCTTCCTGGCATCTTCGAACCTTTCCCGGGAAACCAGGAGCAGGCCCAGATTGTTGCGTGCCTCCGCAACCCGCATGTGGTTCTCACCCAGAACCTTGAGGCGTATGGCCAGCGCTTCCCGGATATAGGGCAAGGCTTCATCCGGCTTGCCACGGGAGTCGAGCAGCAAACCCAGATTGGTCAAGGACTGGGCCTGTTCTATATGAGGTTCCAGGTAGATGCGCTTTCTCAAGCGTACAGCCCGGCGAAAGAGCTTTTCTGCCTCTGCCATCTTTCCCTGACGGAACAAGGCCAGCCCCAGATTGTTGACATTGGTGGCATACTCGGGGGAATACACGGAGGCTGGCGAAGCATCCAGGTTCCTGTCCCGAATGGACAGGGCCTGGCGCAACAGCGCCTCTGCCCGGCCATAATTACCTTCTGAGAACTCCACTGAAGCCAGGTCATTCAGCGCCTGGGCGTAGAGAATATGGTCCTTTCCCAGGAGTTGCTCCTGCAGGCGCACGCTTTCTTCCAGGTATGATCTTGCCCTAGTGAAATCTCCCCGCAGTCCGTACAGGCGGCCAAGGCGGCTCAAGGTTCTGGCGTGGAATTCTTCGTCCTTGTAGATGTCCAGCGCCCGAATCAGCTGTTTTTCCGCCTCATCCAGGTTTCCCAGCAAACGGTCGTTTTCCGCAATCATCACCAGCAGTTCGGCGATATCCCCGGGCTTGTCCACATTGGCGTTGCGCATGATGGCAAGCGCTTCCCGAAACACTTTATCTGCTTCGGAATAACGCCCCAGATTCTGATAGGTTCGTCCGATCACGGTCATCAGGGCAGCCTGGAGATCCGGCTGATCCAGCAGCGTGCGCCGGATTCTCGCCAGTCCCCTGTCGAGAATTTCCCGAGCGGTGACTTCCCTTCCGGGGCTCTGACCGGGATTGGCCACCTGGAAGGCATCGATGAGCAGATCTGTGACCTGTATGGCCTTGTTGCGCTCCAGTTCGGTCTTGTGCACCTGCCAGGCCATGAAGCCCGCGAACAGCAGGGAAAGCGTCAGCACCAGCGCAACCGCGGCCACCCAGATGCGATTGCGGCGCAGGTACTTCATGCCCCGGTAGGACCATGTCAGGGGCCGGGCGGAGATCGGCTGATGCCGCCAGCGGGCCAGAATATCCTGGCGGAAGGAATCGGCCGTGTCATAGCGCTGTTCGGCAAGCACTGCCAGGGCCTTGCCCACGATGGCGTCCAGGTCACCACAGTATGTGCGCAGCAGCTTCTTTGGCGTGGTGGCGCATTTGCGGGCTTGTTCCGCCAGTTTGTCAGGAGCGCTGCGGGCCCAGGTGCTGAGGGGATCGCGTGGATTGCTGAACAGGTCGATGCCGGAGCAGGACAATGCTTCTCCGGTCAACAGCTGGAACAGCAGCTGCCCCAGTTGATGGATATCCACGGCTGTCGTGAGTGCTCCGCCGGTTTTCTGCTCAGGGGTGATATAGGCAGGAGAAAAATCCGTGGCAGTCGGGGGGGCACCCGCATGGGTTCCGGCGGATATGGCGATACCAAAATCCAGCAACTTGACCATGTGTTCATCATTGACCATCACATTGGACGGCTTGATGTCGCTGTGTATGACCAGGTGCCGGTGGGCAAACTGAATGGCCTGTAACAGATCGACGAACAGCTTCAGGCGTTCATCAACGGTCAGTCTGTGCTCGTCGCAATACTCGGTGATGAGCACGCCCTTGACATATTCCATGACGAAATAGGCGCGACCGTCATCCGTCTTGCCGGCATCGAAGAGCTGGGCGATGTTGGGATGCTGCAATTCCGCCAGGAGACTGGTTTCATTGGCGAAGCGCTCCAGAATACTCTCATCATCGAATCCGGCGGGAACAATCTTGATGACCACCGTTCGCTTGAACTGCCCGTCATCCCGGTGAGCGAGGAATACGCTGCCCATGCCACCCTGGGCGATGAGATGGCTGATACGATAGCTGCCCAGGCAACTGTCCCGCAGCCAGTATTCCTCCAGCTCATTGAGCTGACTGCGCATCACCGTGGACGACAGGCCGTCGAACCAGGTGGACGATGCCTGCTCGGCCCGCAACAGCGCCTTCAGGCGCTGACAAAGCGCTTCGTCTTCTGCGCAGATTTCCTGCAAGCGGGTGTTGCGTGCCGGTTCCGACAGCTCCAGCAGTTCCAGAAACAGGTCAAGCTCGGGGTGTTGTTCCGCTGTCATCATCCGCATCGCTGAACAGGCGTTGGTACAAGAGCGTCTTGGCCGCCACCCAGTCGCGTTTTACGGTTGCCGGAGAGATTTCCAGCGATTCGGCGGTTTCCTCGATACTCAGGCCACCAAAGAAACGGCATACGACGACATCGACCAGGCGGGGATTCTCCCTGCTCAGTTCATTTAACGCATTATCCAGTTCGATCAGCTCATCACTTCGTTGGGCCGAAGCAAGCTGAACCTTGTCCAGGGGGATGTCGGCATGCTCCCCTCCGCGCTTCTGGGCCCGCCAGTGGCGGGCGTTGTCCACCAGGATGCTGCGCATGGCGCGGGAGGCAACCAGCAGGAACTGGCGATTGTTCAGGATGGGCGTACGATTGTGTTCGAGCATCTTCAGGTAGGCTTCATGCACGATGCTGCGTGTACCCATGCGGCCCTTTTCCCAAAGGCGGGAACGGTGGATTCTGGCCAGCCGTTTCAGGTCGTTGTAGACCTGGGGCAGCATGTCTTTCAGGTTGTCGTTCTTCAAGGGCCGTGAAAAAGCGGTGTTTCCAGTTGAGTCCTGTCCCTGTGTAGCGGCCAACCTCCTGTCTTCTCCATGGTACCATGAGGCGGCGCTTTTCACCCACAACAGCCCCCTGCCCAATGATCGACATCCTGCTCGCCGACTACAAGCATCCTGCACACCAACAGGCCATTCTCATGCTGCTGGATGCCTATGCCCGTGATCCCATGGGTGGCGGACAGGGACTGGACAAGGGGGTCAAACGCCGCCTGCTGCCCCTGTTGGCAGAACAGCCGGGGGCATTCAGTGTATTGGCCTTCGTCGATGGAAAGCCTGCGGGACTGGTGAACTGCTTCCAGGCCCTGTCCACCTTCCAGGCCAGGCCGCTTGTCAATATCCATGACGTCACCGTGCTGCCGGAATACCGCGGCCGGGGTCTGAGCACGGCCATGCTGCAAAAGGTGGAGGAAGTCGCCCGCCAACGCGGTTGCTGCAAGCTCACCCTGGAAGTCCTGGAAGGCAACGGGATCGCCCGCCGGGCCTACGAGAAATTCGGCTTTTGCGGCTACGAACTGGATCCGGCCCTGGGCCAGGCCCTGTTCTGGGAGAAGAAACTGTCCTGATTCAGGACACGGGCCGCAGGCGCCCGTTCTCCGACATGGCCACGGCAATGGGCCGCGTGGGCCGGAAACTTCCCAGCACGATCATGCTGATCACCGTGATGGGCACGCTGAGAAACATGCCGGTTATGCCCCAGATCTGTCCCCACAGGGACAGGGCCAGGATCACCACCAGGGGGCTGAGATTCAGGGAGGACCCCATGACCCGGGGTTCCAGCACGTTGCCGATGAGCATCTGCACCGTGCCCAGGGAAATCAGCAGGGTGACGAAGGGGGTGAAGGTGTCGAACTGCACCAGGGACAGGGCCGTGGGCAGCAGCACGGCAATCATGGAGCCGATGGTGGGAATGTAGTTCAGCAGGAAGATGAGCAACGCCCAGAAGGGCGCATAGTCCACCCCTACCCAGACCAGGATGGCGTAACTCACGACCCCGGTGAGGGCGCTGACCAGGGTCTTCACATACAGGTACTGGCGGATCTGGATCTGGATGTCCTGGAGCATTTTCTCGACCCTTCCCCGGCGCTGCTTGTCCGGGAACATGATTTTCAGCTTAATGGAAAAATAGCGTTCTTCCAGCAGCAGAAAAGCCACGTAGATGGCCACCAGGCCAGCCTTGCCAGCGATGGCCATGATGGCGCCGGCAATGCTGCCGATGATCTTGCCCAGATTCAGACTGGACGCCCAGTGCTGCAAACTGGGGCCAACCTGTATGCCGGTGAGAGCAGAGAACTGGGCTAGAATCTTGCTGATATTGTCCTGGTACGAGGGCGCTGCCAGACTCACCTGCTCCACGGTATCCCCGATCATCTGCACTACCCCGCTAAGGAGCAGAACCACCAGCAGCAGGGCCAGCAACACGCTGAAATGCCTGAAGGGCTGTATGCCGAAGATGCGGATTTCCCGGATATGGGCCGCAATGGCGTCGATGATGTACCAGCCCATCACGGCAATGGCGAAGGGAATCAGCAGGGACTTGCCGATGACCAGCAGGGCCAGCACGGCGGCGCCGGTCAATACGGTGGCGATGAGGGTCAGCGACATGACTCAGACACCCTTGGCGGCAACCAGCAGGGCCAGATCCGAGATATCGGTCTTCACCCTGGTGGCACTGCCGTCCTCACGGTAATAATGAACGTCCAGTTCCCGGAACAGATGCAGCAGCTCGTTTTTCTCCAGCCGCCACTCCGGGGTGGAAGGCCCTCGACCCAGGTATACCTCCCGGGTAAAGGTCTGGTAATAGATTCTGCCACCGGGCCGCAGGGCAGCGATGAGCTGGGGCGCAAGCTTTCTTTCGAGGAAGAAGGACACCAGGATGACATCGAAACTTTCCGCCTCCGGAGGCTGCGCCACCACGTCCCGGCACTGGGTATGCACTTGCAGTCCCCGGCGGGCCGCCAGCTGTTCCAGGCGCGTCAAGGCAACCGGCGAGAAATCCCAGGCATGGGTTTCCAGCCCCTGCTGCGCAAGAAGCAGCGCACTGGCACCCCGCCCGCAGGCCAGATCCAGCGCCCTGCCCGCATTTGGCAGCAGCTGCAGGTTGCGCAGCAATACCTGAGCGGGTTGGCCCTCGTGCTCTGCCTCACGGTGGCGCTGGTTCCATTTTTCCAGCTGGCTGATGCTCAAAGGCTGTCCAGCCCCCGGGCCAGGTCGTCTTTCAGGTCTTCCACGTCTTCCAGCCCCACGGAAATACGAATCAGGCCGTCACTGATGCCCGCCTCGGCGCGCTGCTCCGGCGTCAGCCGTCCGTGGGTGGTGCTGGCGGGATGGGTGACGGTGCTCTTGGTGTCTCCCAGGTTGGCGGTGATGGACAGCAGGCGGGTGGCGTCTATGACCTGCCAGGCGGCGGCCTGACCACCCTCCACTTCGAAGGACAGCATGCCGCCGGGCAGTTTCATCTGTCTGTCCGCCAACGCCTTCTGCGGATGGCTGTCCAGGCCGGGATAGTGCACGCGAGTGACGGCGGGATGTTCCTGCAGCCAGGCCGCCAGTGCCGCCGCATTGGCGGAGTGGGCTTTCATGCGCAGATCCAGGGTTTCCAGGCCGTTGAGGAACACCCAGGCATTGAAGGGGCTCATGCTGGGGCCGGCCGTGCGTAGCACGCCATAGACTTCCTCGCCTACGTTCTGCGCATCGCCCACCACGGCGCCGCCCATGCAGCGCCCCTGCCCGTCCAGATACTTGGTGGCGGAATGGATGACGATGTCGGCCCCCAGGTCCAGGGGACGCTGCAGAGCCGGGGTGCAGAAACAGTTGTCCACCACCAGCAGGCAGTCGTGTTCGTGGGCCAGATCCGCCAGGGCGCGGATGTCTCCTATCTCCCCCAGTGGGTTGGAGGGCGTCTCCAGGAACAACATGCGCGTCTCCGGACGGATGGCGGCGCGCCAGGCGTCGATATCCGCCAGGGGCACATAACTGGTTTCGATGCCGAAACGGCTGAGATACTTGTCGAACAGGATCACCGTGCTGCCGAAGATACTGCGGGAACTGAGCAGGTGATCGCCCTGCTGCAAAAGGCCTATGCAGGTGGTCATGATGGCCGCCATACCGGTGGCTGTGGCCACGCAGCAAGCGCCCCCTTCCAGGGCCGCCAGGCGCTCCTCGAAGATTCTTACCGTCGGGTTGGTGAAACGCGAATAGATGTTGCCCGGCTCATCACCGGAAAAACGCGCCGCCGCCTGGGCCGCGCTCTTGTACACATAGCTGGAGGTGGTGAAGATCCCCGGGGAATGCTCGCCCTCCTCCGTGCGCTGATGGCCCGTGCGTATGGCCAGGGTGGCTGGCCTCAATTTGGATTGCTCGTTGCTCATATCAGGCTCCGTTGTGCAGGTCGATGACATCTGCCTTGGCGTCTTCTCGCTGGCTCTTGGCCGAATCGTTGCGGCAGTTCTCCAGTTCGCGCAGATAATCCGGGGTCACGTCACCCGTGACATACTCACCATTGAACACCGAGGTATCGAAGCGGTCCACCTTCACCATGCCTTTCTTCTGCACGGCCTCGATGAGATCATCGAGATCCTGATAGATGAGCCTGTCGGCGCCGATGATCTCGCAGACCTCGGCGGTGCTGCGGCCGGAGGCCACCAGTTCGGAAGCCGCGGGCATGTCGATGCCATAGACATTGGGATAGCGCACCGGGGGCGCGGCAGATGCCAGGTAAACCTTGTTGGCGCCGGCATCCCGGGCCATCTGCACGATCTGCTGGGAGGTGGTGCCGCGCACGATGGAATCGTCCACCAGCAGCACGTTCTTGCCCTTGAATTCCACGTCGATGGGGTTGAGCTTGCGGCGCACGGACTTCTTGCGCGCCTTCTGCCCGGGCATGATGAAGGTGCGGCCTATGTAGCGGTTCTTGATGAAGCCTTCCGTGTAGGGTAGCCCCAGCTTGTTGGCCAGGCTCAGGGCGGCCGTGCGGCTGGTGTCGGGAATGGGAATCACCACGTCGATGTCGTGCTCCGGCCATTCGCGCTGGATCTTGCGCGCCAGTTTCTTGCCCATGCGCTGGCGGGCCTTGTGCACGAAGATGTCATCGATGATGGAATCCGGGCGGGCGAAATACACGAATTCGAAGATACAGGGAGAACGCTGGGCATGTTCGGCGCACTGCCGGGCGTGGAACTCACCGCTGCGGGTAATGATGATGGCTTCCCCGGGAGCCACATCGCGCAGCAGGTTGAAGCCCAGGGTGTCCAGGGCCACGCTCTCGGAAGCCACCATGAACTCCTTGCCGTTGGGCGTATCACGCTCGCCGAACACCACGGGACGGATGCCATGGGGATCACGGAAAGCGATGATGCCGTAGCCTGGAATCATGGCCACCGCCGCATAGCCGCCCCGGCAGCGCTGGTGCACCGTTTTTACGGCGCGGAAGATGTCTTCCTCGCTCAAGGTCAGGTGCGGCGGATAGCTGGTCAGGCCATGGGCAAAAATGTTCAGCAGTATCTCCGAATCGGATTCGGTATTGATATGCCGCAGATCCTCCCGAAACAGATCCTGTTTCAGCTCGTCTGCATTGGTCAGGTTGCCATTGTGGGCCAGGACGATGCCATAGGGCGAGTTCACGTAGAAGGGCTGGGCTTCGGCGGAGGAAGAACAGCCTGCCGTGGGATAGCGCACATGACCGATGCCCATATTGCCCCGCAGTCGGATCATGTGCTCGGTGTCGAACACGTCGCTGGCCAGGCCGTTGTTCTTGCGCAGGTGCAGCTTGCCCTCCTCGCAGGTGACGATGCCGGCCGCATCCTGCCCGCGATGCTGCAACACCAGCAGGGCGTCGTACAGGGCCTGGTTGACGGGTTCCGTGCCTACGATTCCAACGATTCCGCACATTTTGGATATTCCTGCAACTTCAAGACGTTCAATAGTAATTTTTCCCGGTGGAAAAGGCTACTGCCCCGGCGGCGGTGCCCCTGGCGCCGGCGGCATGTCAGGCGTCACGACGGGAGCGTGGGCCGCCTCCTCCGCCAGAAACTGGAAGCGGTCGGCAATCTCCGGCGGCAGCAGATCCCGCAGCCACAGGGCCAGCTCCTGGAAATAGGGTATCAGCACCGAGTCGCTCCACCAGGGGTCCTGGGGCAATGGCGTCAGTCCGGCGAGCAGTACCAGCACGGCCACCAGCACCACGCCCCGGGCAATGCCAAAGAACATGCCGATGAATCGGTCGCTGCCGCTCAGACCGGTGCTCTTGATGAGATGGATGACCAGGTAATTGACCAGCCCTCCCACCGTCAGGGACAGGATCATGAGAATGGCGAACGCCACCCCGAGGCGCACCGATGGGGTGCTGATGAAGCCTTCCATGC
>JALVNE010000358.1 GCA_027026755.1 Sedimenticola sp.
AGCACAATGCCGGCGACGCCACGCGCACGGTCTGCTCCACCCTGCTGGCCGAAGCCTTCAGCCAGGTGGATTTTCCCATTCTGCCCTTCATCGACCGGGGCGAGGACGGCAGCCTGCGCCTGTTCAAACGCAATCCCAAACTCTTCGCCCCGCGGGACTTCGACTATTCCCCCTACTTCAGCATCATCAAGTATCCCTATCTGGGAATGAACGACCTGGGGCTGTACCGCAGGCTTCCCTGGGACAGGGAAACGGACTATGTCGATCAGCAGCCCGCTCCCAGGCAAAACGCCAGCCGTACACCCGCTTCTCTGCCGGCCGGATACATCGGCCGGACCATGAAACGCGTCGGCCTGCGCCGCAAGGAGGTCTGATCATGTGGTTCCTCGCATTCACCGCTACCCTGGCTGCCATCTGGTATCTCGCCTACCATGGCGCGGGCGCCAGCCTCTGGGTTTCTTTGCTCCTGGGCAGCCTGATCACCGTGACCCTTGCCACGGACATCCGCTGGTTCATCTCCACCCCCCTGTGGCTGCTGGCCGCCGTCCTGGTACTGCTGCTGGGCGTGCCCCGCCTGCGCCGCCGATATGTCACCGCCCGTCTGCTCAGGCAGTTCAGAAAAGTCATGCCTCCCATGTCGGACACGGAACGGGAAGCCCTGGAAGCCGGCAGCGTGTGGTGGGACGCCGAACTGTTCAGCGGCCAGCCGGACTGGGAAAAGCTGCTGAACCTGCCTCACACCCACCTGTCGGAAAGGGAGCAGGCCTTCCTGGACGGCCCCGTGGAAACCCTGTGCCGCATGCTGGACGACTGGCAGATCACCCACGAGGACCAGGATCTGCCACCGGAAGTCTGGGACTATATACGCAAGGAGCGCTTCTTCGGCCTCATCATCCCGGAAGAATACGGTGGCCTGGGCTTCTCCGCCCAGGCCCATTCCGACGTGGTCATCAAGCTGTCCAGCCGCTCCATCGTCGCCGCGGTCACGGTCATGGTGCCCAACTCCCTGGGGCCGGGAAAACTGCTGCTGCACCATGGCACCCAGGCCCAGCGCGATTACTACCTGCCGCGCCTGGCCCGGGGCGAGGAAATCCCCTGTTTCGCCCTCACGGGGCCGGAAGCCGGCAGTGACGCCGGCGCCCTTCCCGACCGGGGCGTGGTCTGTTACGGCTCCTGGAAAGGCCGCCAAGTGCTGGGCGTGCGCCTGAACTGGGAAAAGCGCTACATCACCCTGGGCCCCGTGGCCACCCTCATCGGCCTGGCATTCAGGCTGTACGACCCGGATCATCTGCTGGGCGATCAGGAGGACCGGGGCATCAGCCTGGCCCTGGTGCCCCGCGACACCCCCGGAGTGAGCATAGGAGCGCGGCACATTCCCCTGGACATTCCTTTCCAGAACGGCCCAAACTGGGGCCGGGACGTGTTCATCCCCCTGGAACAGCTCATCGGCGGTGAAGCTTACATAGGCAAGGGCTGGCGCATGCTGATGGAGGCCCTGGCCGAGGGCCGCGGCATCTCCCTGCCCGCCCTGGCCGTGGGCGCCGGCAAGGTCTGCTCCCGCCACACGGGGGCCTATGCCGCCATTCGCCAGCAGTTCAACATGCCCATAGGCCGCTTCGAGGGCATCGAGGAAGCCCTGGCGCGCATCGCCGGCCTGACCTACCAGATGGACGCCGCCCGGCGCCTCACCCTGGGGGCCCTGGATATCGGCGAGAAGCCCTCGGTGATCTCGGCCATCATCAAGTATCATCTCACCGAGGGCTACCGGCAGATCATCAACGACGCCATGGACATCCAGGCCGGCAGCGGCATCTGCCTGGGGCCGTCCAATCTCATCGGCCGCACCTACCAGGCCCTGCCCATCGCGGTCACCGTGGAAGGGGCCAACATCCTCACCCGCAGCATGATCATCTTCGGCCAGGGCGCCATGCGCTGCCATCCGTGGATACTTCGGGAGTTTCAGGCGGCGCGCAACCCCGACCAGGGCCAGGGCCTGGTGGATTTCGATTTCGCCCTGTTCGGCCATGTGGGTTTTCTCCTGGGCAACCTGGCCCGCAGCCTGTTCCTGGGGCTCACCCGGGGACGCCTGTCCGCCACCCCCGTGCGCGGCCCGGCGGCCCGTTATTACCAGCAGCTCAACTGGATGAGCGCCGCCTTCGCCCTGGCGGCGGACGCGGCCATGATGACCCTGGGCGCGGCCCTCAAGCGCAAGGAGCGCCTGTCCGCCCGCCTCGGAGACGTGCTCTCGGAAATGTACCTGGTATCCGCGGCCCTGAAGCGCTTCGACGACGACGGAAGCCCGGAAGCCGATCTTCCCCTGCTGCGCTGGTCCTGTGAACGCTCCTTCTACCGCATCCAGGAAAGCCTGCGCCTGCTCATCAGCAACCTGCCCTTCCGTCCTCTGGCCTGGGCGCTGCGGGCCGTGCTCTTTCCCAGCGGCCTGCCCTGGACAGAGCCCGACGACCGCCTGTCCCACCAGGCCGCCCAGGTGCTGCTGCATCCCTCGGACAGCCGGGAACGCCTGACCCGGGGCATTTTCACGACCGACGACGACCGCTTCCGCGAAGGCATCATCGAACAGGCCTTCATCCAGGCCGAGGTGACCGCTCCCATCGAAAAGACCCTGCGCAATGCCCGGCGCGCCGGCGCCATTGCCGCCGGCGACCGCCAGGCCCAGGCCCGGGAGGCCCTGGACAAGGGCCTGATCTCGGAACAGGACCTGCGGGAACTGGACCGGATGCGCATGCTGCGCCGCCGGGTCATCGCCGTGGACAGCTTCGAGAGCTATGGAAAACAGCATCTCCTCCACGAGCATTCGTCCAACAGCCATGAGGTGACCCAGTCATGAAGCCAGTACCCGGAAATCCCTATGAAGAAACCGAGGTGTTCATCGTCGATGGCCGCCGCACGCCCCAGCTCAAGGCCCTGGGGCCACCCGGCCCCTTCCACGCCAGCGACCTGGCCGTGGGC
>JALVNE010000359.1 GCA_027026755.1 Sedimenticola sp.
CCCTGTGGTGCTACAATCATCAGGTTCCGGCCAGGGAGCTGGCGGAATACCTGGAAATTTCAGAGGAGCAGGCCAGGGCCGTGTATCGCGATATCGAGTCCAAGAGAAAAACCACTGCCTACCTGCACATGCCCCCCTGTGTCATCGAAGATATTTTTTAGTTCACGGAGAGAACCATGCGCCTGAGCAACTCCTCGGCAATCGGCATCATGTTGCCCCTGATCGTCATCGAGGCCATCATCTTCGGCGGTTCCGTCTATATAGCTGTCGCGGTACGCTTCATGGGAGCGACGCATGAGGAGATCGCCGCCAGTGTCGGCATGATCCTGCCGGAGGCAATGACCTTTGCATCCATCATGCTGCCTTCCATGGCGGCCATGGGCCTTTACCAGGCACGTTCCAGGGAGGAACCCATAGGCATGTTTGCCCGGGTGCTGGCGGCATTCGTCCTGGGCGGCATTCTGTCCATGGTGCTCTTCTACATCTTCCCGCAGCTATACCTGGGGCGTGGCGTGTTTGCCCTCTCCCTGCTGTTTTCCCTGCTCGCCATCGGCACCATACGCCCCCTGTTCTTCCAGTTCGTGGACCAACGTTCCCCCGGAATGCGTCTGCTCATCCTCGGAGCCGGCGAAAAGGCTTCCAGCATTCCCACCCGCATGCGACGCCGTGCCGACCGGCGTGGCATACAGATAGTAGGGTTTCTTCCCGCCAGCGGGGAAGAAATTCGTATCGACGAGTCCATGCTGCTCTCTTCTCCCGGTCATCACCTGATAGACCTGGTCAAGGATAAGGAGATCGATGAAATCGTCGTCGCCCAGGATGAAAGACGCTCGAACATCGACATGCAGCAGCTCCTCGAATGCAAACTGGCCGGTATCAACATCATCGATTTGCCTACCCTGTTCGAGCGCCAGACGGGACAGGTAAACCTCAGCCTGCTGACCCCCAGCTGGCTGATATTTTCACGGCGTTTCCGCCTGGACCCCCTGTCACAGATGCTCAAACGCACTTTCGATCTCATCGTGGCGCTGATCATCTGCATCCTGACCTCGCCCATCATGCTGCTCACCGCCCTGGCCATCTGGGTGGAAAGCGGATTCAAGGGCCCCATACTGTTCAGCCAGGAAAGAGTCGGGGAAAACGGAAAGCCCTTCAGGGTTTTCAAATTCCGCAGCATGAAGCCGGACGCGGAGGCGGACGGCAAGGCACGCTGGGCGACAAAAAATGATGACCGTATAACCCGGGTGGGGCGTTTCATCCGCAAGACGCGCATAGACGAACTGCCCCAGTGCTGGAATGTCATCAAAGGCGAAATGAGCTTCGTGGGACCCCGCCCGGAACGGCCCGAATTCGTGGAAAAACTCAAGGAAAGCATTCCCTACTATGACGTCAGGCACGTGGTCAAGCCGGGGCTGACGGGGTGGGCCCAGCTTTGTTATCCATACGGGGCCAATGAAAAAGATGCTGCGGAGAAGCTGAAATTCGATCTCTACTATGTCAAGCACCAGTCCCTGCGCTTCGACATGATCATCCTGTTGCGCACTGTGGAAGTCGTGGTGTTCGGCAAGGGAGCCCGCTGAACGAAACCGTCTCAGTCCTTCCGCGCATCCGGCTGGGCCACGGCCAGTGGACGCAATACCGAACTGTGCCAACGGACCACCTTGCCATCTCTGAATTCGACGAAGGACGGCCCATATTCCCAGCGGCGCTCAGACATTATCAACGGTTTTCCCTGAATTTTCAGAACTTTTTTCTTGATGTCCCCAAGGTGGATCAAGTGGTCTCCATCCTTGTCGCTTCCGGGCACTTTTCCCCTTACAAGCAGGGGATTCCTCTTGTCATGCTCCCAGCCAACCACATGGCCATCTTCGAAAAAGATCCGTGATTTGCCGTAGAACCAAGTGTTTCCCGATATGGCGGTTGGCTCTCCCTGCACATCCACAACCTTTTTCCAACTATCCCCATAGCTGAAAAACGGTTGCTCTTTGTGTGCCGCCCTCTTCCTACGCATACTGGACGGCGCAAGCTCATGCGAAAAATCCATTGCTTCCACATCACCGTCGTTGTCAGAATGCGAAAAAAGAAACATTGTCACCAGCAGGACGACACCACCAGGAAACGCAATAACCATCCATCTTGAAACAGGCAGATCAAGAAACGACCAGCGACGCTCTACCCGAAGCTGCTCCTCCCTTTCCCTGAGCTTGGAGGTATCCTGGAACTGCCAATCGGAACGAGATGAGGCGCTCCCCAGAGGCAGGCGTTTGTGCCGCTTGTGGTAATCCGCCAGGATCTTGTAGGCGGTGTTCAGTTCACGAAGTGCCGCTTCCGCAGCCTTGAGCGCATCAGCATCCCCCTGATGGCGATCCGGATGACAGTGCTGGGCAAGATGCTTGTATTGCTGCCTCAGCTCTTCCCAACTGGCACCCGCATCCAGTTGCAATACCTCGTAACAGCGGCGATAGTTCACGCTCATGACAGCACAAGGTAAAAAGTATTCAAACACGGAAGACCGGTTTAGCGATCATACCTCACCATAAGGATTATGCCCCAGTCTTCATATTCGGCACCGGGTGAGTTGCTATCCCTGCGCTCCCAGTTCAACCCCATGCTGTAAGAGATGTTGGGCGTACTGGCATAGTCCACACCCGCAAACAGAACATAGGTCTTGTCATTGCCTCCATCATCATAATCCGACCAATCGATATCTCCAGACAGACGGCTTCTCCAGCCGCTGCCCAGACTTCTCGTCCATCCCAGGGAGAGAGAAACCAAATCCCGGTCCACCTGTCCGCCAGTAACATAGTGTTGCCGCTCGTAGCTGCCAGCCAAGTCTATCGCTGATGCCGCCCAGGAAAAGCTGTAGGTCAGATCCAGGGCTGTGACTTCATAGACATCGCCGGAAATCACATCAGTACCTATGGTTTCCGGGTTGACTGCAGTAGCAATGGACAACGCCGCATCGGTGAGCCCATGGCGTCCGTTGACGGTCAGGGAAGAGCTGCTGGAAATCACATAATTCCACTCAAGAACCACGCGCCAGCCGTTTTCGCTGTCGGAATGGTCAAAATCGACATTGATGGCTCCAAGCTCCGCGCGCAGCACGGAAGTCGTTCCCGTGCGTCTCTCCCAGGCGACGAAAAGGCTCTGCCTCCGGAAGTCTTCCTGTTCTTGGTTCAGGTCGAAATCGGTGTCGTAGTAGGTCGCATGCAGTGACACATCATCCGCAGCCGTCAAGGCGTAAATCCAGCTCGCTCCGGCGAACCAGCGGTTTGCCTTGAAAGTTTCGTCTTCATCTGCCCAGGAGTGCATATAGCGTAAATCAGCCCGCACGCTGTTGGCTGCGTCGAACTGATAGTCAAGACTGGGGCCCGTGGTAAACACATTGGTCTGCTGAAGGTTCACCGGGGTATTGGGCGCCCGCGCATTGATGGGCTGATTGGTCAGCGAATCGGTCACCACCCAGAACAAACGATCCCTAACCAGTGCCCAACGCAAGTCGCCATCAATATATAACCAGGTTTCATTATCAAAAACCCCGTTGGGATAATTGACGTACTCCACGCTGGCATCCACATTGCCATCGAGACGGGTGCCATGCTCCTCATAACCTATGCCAGCGGACAACGTGTGGTAGGCGCCAGAAATCCCCCCATCTGGCGTCAGCTCCAGATTGTCCGAATACCCCAGTTGATAGGCGCCAAAATAATCCCAGGTTCCGGCGGCATGTGCGGTGGTCAGACCTGTCGCGCAAGCCCAGAACAACACGCCCCCTCGTGCCCAGTCCAGTTTCACGAATTCCCCTCCGTAAAGATGACACCGGCCAGCTTTTCATTGCCAAACTCCGCGGCAATCTGTGCGATTTCGCTACGGGTGGACTTGCCATGCCCCACGCAGAGCACCACCATGTCCACCAGGTCCGCCAAGACCATGGCGTCGGGAGATTCCGCCAGTGACGGGGCATCCACAAAAATGAAGCGGTCCGGATAACGGTCACGGATTTCGGCAAAAAAAGCTTCCATGTGCGCGGAAGCCACGTATTCCAGAGAGGCTTCCCGACGTTTTCCCACCGGCACCAGAGACACCCGCTTGATCCCCGTGGGATAGATGATGTCATCGACTGACCAACCTTCCGGGTCCAGAGTTTCCGGGTTTTCGATATAGTCCGTCAGGCCGATGAGATCCCGCTTCCCGCCCACGCCAAACCGCTTGTGCTGTACCGGATTGCGCAGGTTGCAATCCACCACTAGGGCCGTCTTGGTGTCATCCAGGGCGAAAGCCGCCGCCAAGTTGGTCGCACTGAAACTTGCGCCACTGCCGGGAGCCACCGGGGTGAGCATGAGGATGAAATTCTCCCCATTGCTGATCTGCAGCAGTTTGGTACGCAACCTTCTGAAAGTATCCAGAACCTCCCTGTCCTTCATGCCGGGATAGATGATCTTGCGCGCCTTGAGCTGTGCAATGCTCTGCGGCAAGGGCTCCTTCATCATGGCAATCTGCTGTGCAGACATCAGGCGCTTTTCCAGGCTGGCATTTCGCCCCTGGGCCATAGCCCTTTCCCGGGCCTTGTGGCCATTCTCCTGCTCGTTTTTTTCAGTCATCGAATCCATGCGTATTCCCTGTTCCCCCCACTGTGTTTACCGGATATCAGCTCACTTCCAGCGGAAGAATCAGCAACTTGTTGGTATACCTCATGTATCCCACGTATCCATAGGTTACGAATACTGCGATAACTATCGCCGCGAGAACAAGAGTGACAACCCGGTTGAAGGCGCGCTGGGATGGCGTATAAAGAGGCGGAATCGAAGCCAGCACCCGCAGTCCCAGATCCTGGCGTATGGCCGCGGGCAGGCGCACCTTGGGGTTCACCTGCATCAGAAAAGCAAGATATCCCAATGGCAACGCTACACCCAGCACCAATCCGACTACAGCAAAATGCAGCAGCCTGAGCCCCTTGGGCTTCAACGGCAGACTGGCGGGCTCCCGAATACTGAAAGCGATACTCTGCCCTTTGGTATCCAGCTCCATTGAAACCCGGGCATTTTCACGACGGCGCAGCAGATCCTGATAGATGTTGCGATTGACTTCATAGTCGCGGGTCAATTCCGCAAGCTGCGCCTCGGAGCTGGCCACCCTGGCGCTTCTGTCCAGCTCCTCCGACAAGCTTTGTTCCGTGAGCCGCAGGCGGGTGCGTAATGTCGCGATTTGGGTGCGCGTCGCCGCCAGCTGCCGGCGCAGCTCCTGATACAGGGGGCTGCGCTGCACGGCCTTCTTCCTTTCCGCGCCAGCAGACATCTTCTTGCGCGCTTCCATCTCCCGTCTCAGCGTTTCCTCCAGCTCTTCGATCTGATGGGTGAGACTGACCACGTCGGGATGGGTTTCGTAATAGTTGAGCAGCAGATTGTCTTTCTCGTTCTGGAGTTCCACAATGCGATCCCTGATCTGCTCCTCTTTGCCCAACTGCACGCTGAACGCAGACTCGCCCGAAAGCTGTTTCAACAAGGATTTCCCACGTTCCTGTTCTTCACTGAGGCGCAAGCGGGTATCACTGATTTGCTGACGCAACTGGCTTATCCGGTTGTCCACGTCCGCCTGGGAGCCTGGACGGGCATCGGCACTGCCGCTGCGGAATTCCTTCAGTTTCCTTTCTGCTTCCAGAAGTTTCTGATGATACTGGGTAACCTGGTTCTGGATGAACTCAAAGGCCTCCCGGCTTTCGTTTCTTTTGGTATCCGTGCTTTCCCTGATGAACAGCTCCGCATAGCGCCGGGTAACGCGGAAAGCACGCTCAGGATCGCTGTCCGAGTAGGAGATCTTGAGCAGGTTGGCGCCAACATTCTGCACCCGTGTTCTTTCCATGATTTTTTCCATCAGGGCCTCCACCTGTACGGGGGAAAGCTTGCTCAGATCCCAGCCGCCCGCTTTCAGGATCTCCTTGAGCACACGACGGCTTCCCAGTATTTCACGGGCATTGCGGCCAAAACTGCGCACATCCGTCTGTACTGCCCTGCCTTCCATGAGAGGCTCTATGATATTCTTTTCCCCAATGAGAATGGTCGTGGACGACTCGTATTTCTTGGGAACATAGAGCCCCACGAACAAACTCGCCAGCGACACCACCGCAAACATCAGCACAAGCCTCACCTTCTGACGCCGGAACTCCGTCATCAATCCGTGCATCCATTGCTCAAAGGTCAACTGCATTGCTGATTTCCTCCTTCTCTTTCTCTTCCGCCAACCAATCGACAGGGTCCGGCCGTATCGCTCAGAAACTTCGCTCGGGAATGGAAATGATGTCCCCAGGAAGCAACTCGTAATTGGTGCTCAGGTCGCCTTTCTGCAGGATCTGTTTCAGGTGAATGGGATAGGCATTGATCTTGCCATCGACCTTGCGATACAAACGGGCATTGTCGGGAGCGGCAAACTCTGTCACACCACCGGCCTCAAGCACCGCATCGAGTACCGTCATGCCGGGACGGTGGGGGGACGAAACCGGCTGCACCACGGCACCGGTCACACGCACCCTGGTCAGATAGGCATTGCTGACCAGACGGGTCACGCTCACGGTTACCTGGGGGTTGCGGATGTAGTGGGAAAGACGTTCCTTGATGTCACTTGCAACTTCTTCAGGTGTTTTGCCCGCGGCAATCACGTCACCGATCACCGGGACGGTAATCATGCCATCAGGACGCACCACGGCATTTACCGAAAGCTCCGGGTTACGCCACACTGATACGGAAAGCGTGTCATCGGCCCCAATCCGATATTTTTCCACCACTTCCGAGCCACCAGGCGGAGGTCCCTCGGTCACTGGTCCGGATTGGGAAACACAACCTGCCCCTGCCAGGATGCCCAGAATCACAGTCACGATTCCCATCGCATACTTTAATAAATCCATTTTGTCAATCCTCGAATACAAAAAATGTGAACCACTTCAACAATAGACATGTTACCACATGAATTTAGTGTAAGATATTCCCCGTCAAAGAACCAGAATCTCCCGGGTTATTAAGCCGGCGACCAAATATGTCGCCCTCCGTGCTTCAAACAGGGCGCAGATCAAGGTGCGGCTTGCAGGCAATGGCAAGCCTTTGTCAAAAGCCACAAAGCTGCCGCGTCTGCTTACCCACATGGATGTGGGCTATGCTGGTTATTGCAGCAATAGTCGGAACGGAAATCCCGGCCTCGGGTTTATGCCCTTGGGGCCTGTTTCAGACAGGGAGCCGAAGTTACGGAAGCTGCTGCGGCACCGGAAAACATGACGATACTCTCAAGACGACCGAACATCATGGAATCGACAATTGATCATGCACTGCACACGGTTTCCCGAAGCCATCCTTGTGTAGAAATCTGCTCGCCGCCCCAATGCTCCAGGCCCTGGCATTCCTGGCTGAACGCTGTTCCCCTGACCCACAGACTTTGACAGGACCGGCAGTGTCGATGGAGAAAACAGCCACGGAACGCATCACCATCCCGCCCCATGCCAGGGAAGCTGAAGCCTTCTCCAGGACGCGATCCAAACCCCAGGATCAACCTGCAACAGCAAGCTTCGTGCTACTGACCATCTATGTGGCGATGATCTTCATCCGCCCGCAGGAATGGATGCCTTCCATGATGGGCTGGCCCATCATTCCGGTGCTCCTCCTTTCCGCTTTCCTGTCCTGGCTGATTTCCGCCAACAAGGCCCTGGATGCCCCCCAGTTCTACCTGCTGGGAGCACTGATGCTGTTTGCTCCCCTGACGGTAGTCATGGCCGGCGACGGGATTTCCGCTTCCATTGAAACCATTGTGCAACTGGCGCCACGGTACCTTACATTCCTGCTGATAGCTGCTACCGCCCTTTCACGCAAACGGCAGCATGCAATGATGTGGCTCATGGTTGGAGGAGCGGTGCTGATGAGTGCGCATGGCATACAGCAGAAGCTTACCGGTACTGGCTGGACCGGCGAGGTGCCCATCCTGGGGCGCATGCGCTACATCGGCATATTCAATGATCCCAATGATGTGGGGCTTTCCCTGGTCATGGCGCTGCCCATGGCCATGCACCTCATGCGCAGCAACCGGCATTTCATCATCAAGCTTTTCCTGCTGATCTGCGTGGGAATCATTCTCTGGGGCATAAAACTCACTGATTCCCGGGGAACCATTCTGGCCCTGGGCGCCATACTGGGTATCTATTCGTGGCGGCGATATGGCATCTTCCGCACCCTGATTATGGGCTTGATGGTGGCGCCCGCCCTGTTCTTCCTGAGCAGCCGCCTGAACACCATCAGCCCGGGTGAGGAATCGGCCCATGGACGCGTAGATGCCTGGTACGAAGGGATCCAGATGCTCACGGACAATCCTGTGTTCGGTGTGGGCTTCGGCCTCTTTGGTGACCACAACCTGTTGACCGCCCACAACTCCTACATCCTGGTGCTCGCGGAAATGGGGATTCCCGGATATTTTCTCTGGTTCTCGTTCTTTGGATCCTGCATCATGCTGATGTATCTGCTGCAGAAACCACGTACGAAAATAAAACCGACATGGCAAATACTCACCGAAAACCGCCAGCAAGGCAGAATGGGAGGACTGGAATTCGCCGCAGACGAAGAACTTCCTGTCAAAGACGACCTGGCCCCTGAGGACCGCGACCTCGCCCGGGTACTGTTTCTGTCTTTCGTGGGCTGCGCCACGGCATCCTTTTTTCTCAGCCGCAGTTATTCTATGCAGCTTATCCTGCTTTGTGGCATGGCGGTGGCCCACTACCAGGGAACCCGTCTGCGCAACCCCCGGGAAAAAGCCTATAGCTTCTTCAAACACCTCTGGTTCTGGGCCTTTACTTCGGGCGCCTCGGTAATCTTCCTGTATTTCACTGTCCATGTGCTGCTGAGTTTCGCCTGAACATGAAACCACGCCTGCTGATCATCACCAATCTCTACCCGACACCCTGGGATCATCAGCGGGGCATGTTCAACTTTCAGCAGTTCAACCGCCTGGCAGAACACCTGGATCTCCGCCTCATCGTACCCGTGAGCTGGAAAGAGCGTCTTCGCCATGGCAGTCAGAGAGCATCCCCTTTGCCTCCCCATCCCCTGGAAGGAAAGGCCGTCTATCCCTGGTACTGGTACACACCAGGCCTGTTTCGCGCTTCTTACGGCAGATCCATGCAGATTTCCCTGGAACTGCAGTGCAGCAGGCTGATGCAGGCCTTCAAGCCTGACCTGCTGCTGTCGTCCTGGGCCTACCCCGAGGGCAGCGCCGGAACCCGCATCGCCGGCAAACTTGGCATACCGGCTTTCGTCAAGGTACATGGCAGTGATATCAACGTCATCGCCAGGCAGGCATCCATACGGAACCAGATCCGGGCCTGGGGAAAACAGGTAAAAGGCGTTGCTTCGGTCAGCGCCGCCCTGAAGAAGAAAATGGAGGCAATAGGGGTTCCCAGGCAGAAAATCCACGTCATCTACAATGGCATAGACCACCAGCGCTTTCACCCCCTGCCCAGGAAGCAGGCCCGGGCCAGTCTGGGCATAGGCGACGCCCGCCTCATGCTCTACGTGGGCAACCTGAAAAGGGAAAAGGGTTGCATCGACCTGGTGGAAGCCTTCATACGCCTGGCCCCGCAACACCCGGATCTGAAACTCTTTGTCGCCGGTTCTGGTGCCATGGAGGACACCATGGCAGCCACCGCCGCCCGAGCTGGTCTGGAAAACCGCGTGATTCTTCTGGGCAAGGTAAATCATGCCGACCTGAACCACTGGTACAATGCGGCAAACCTGGTGTGCCTGCCCAGCTACAATGAAGGCGTGCCCAACGTGCTGCTGGAAGCCATGGCCTGTGGCACGCCGGTGGTCGCCTCCAATGTGGGTGGCATTCCCGAGGTGATTGCAGGCCATACCGGCTTGCTGTCAGAAGCTGGCGACCTAGAGGCGCTGGCGGAAAATCTGAATTTGGCGCTGACCACGCCCTGGAACCGGGATGCCATCCACGCTCATGCTCTGAAATTTTCATGGGATGAAAACGTCCGGCAAATGCTGGACATGTTCGATATCGGGGGAAACAGGGAATCATGACCATATTGCTGATACTGCTCCTGTTTGCAGGAGCCGCCGCCGGCCTGATTCTGTTGCGGGAAATCCGCGCCAAGCAGATGCACATCTGGCTGCCCGACTATCTCAGGCACAAAGGCCCGCCTTCCCATTCGGGCCCCACCCACATCATGTTCTGCTTCGTGGATCATTTCGAGCCGCGCTGGTCGAATGCGGACTACGAAACGGAGGTCAAAAGGGTGGATCGCTGGGCGCAGGGTTATCCTGCCCTGGCCCGCCGACACCGCGACGCGGACGGCTGCCATCCCAAGCACTGTTTCTACTATCCGGAAGAGGAATACCGCAAAGAACACCTGGACAAGATAGAAGCCATGTGCCGCCAGGGCCTGGGAGAAATCGAGATTCATCTGCACCACGACAGGGACACGGAAGCCGGCTTGCGTGAAAAGCTTTCCCGTTTCACCCACAATCTGCACCAAACCCACGGCGCTCTCAGCCGCTGGCCGAAACGGGATGACCTGGCCTGGGGATTCGTGCACGGCAACTGGGCTTTGGACAACTCGGAGCCGGACGGTTCCAACTGTGGCATCAACAATGAACTGATCATCCTCCGGGAGGAAGGCTGCTACGCGGACTTCACCCTGCCTTCCGTACCCAGCGCCACCCAAACCAGCAAAATCAATGCCATCTATTATGCCAAGGACGACCCGTTGCAGCCCAAGTCTCACGACCGCGGCCGGGACGTCACCGTGGGAGGCAAACCCTGGGGTGATCTGATGATCGTCCAGGGACCGCTGATGCTCAACTGGAAGTACCGCAAGTGGGGACTGCTGCCCCGCATCGAGAACTCGGATATCCGCGCCAGCTACCCTCCCACACCGGATCGGGTGGACCTGTGGGTGAAAGCCGGCATCCACGTGAAGGGGCGTCCGGAATGGCTGTTCATCAAGGTGCATACCCACGGCACCCAGGACTGTGACATGGACGCCCTCCTGGGTGAGCCCGTGGACGCCATGTTCCACTACCTGGAAAGCCGCTACAACGATGGCGAAAAGCATGTGCTGCACTATGTTTCCACCCGGGAGATGTACAACATCATCAAGGCGGCGGAAGCTGGCGAAAAAGGCGACCCCAACGATTTCAGAAATTATATCCTGCCTCCGCCGGAAAACTGCCCTTCATGAATCCGGCGGGCAGCCCCCAGGGAAAAGACTGACCCTGAAACGGCCCTGCCCGCCACCAAGTTCCACTTTCCAGCCTTCACGAAAAGTTTCGTATTCCCGCTGCACCTCGGGCCAATGGACGATGCGCACCGACGGCTCGGCCGGCTCCAGGGGACGTATGCAGAGTTTCCCCGCAAGGATGTCCTTTCCCCTGCGACGGGGCTTTTCCGGCACATTGATCTGCCACAAAGCCTGGACCGATGCATCCACCTGGTACTCGTCGACCACCACCACTTCATCCTTTCCGAAGCCCAGCTGCCGGGTCCAGCGGGACACCAGGGCACTGGACGAATAGGCAGGCGACAGGTCCGCTCGAATGTTCAGCCTGCCTTCCTTCTCCTCTACTTGCAGATGATTCTCGCTGAAGCGCTGCCCTATATCCCCCGCCGGCGCAACGAAACGCAGCATATTGTGGACATCCGTACCCTGCTGGATGCCGCTGTGGGTGAAAACGTTCTCCGTGACCGCCAGCCATTTGCGCTGGAACAGGGCAAAAGCCCCCTGATCCTGGTGGGCATGATCCTCGTCATACCGGCCGGCCACGAAGGACAGCCACAAGGCATCATCGCCCCAGGCCGTACGGACGAACAAATGTCCCACCCCCGGGGAGTAATACCAACGCCGACGGGGTTTCTCCCCAGGCCCCAGGGGCAGGAGATCATACCTGTAGTTGGCGCCATCCCCCATTTCCCGGAGACTGATATGTTGGAGCCACCAGGCGCCGTGGCGGGCTTCCACGCCCTCCGGTGCCAGAGCATGAGCCAGAAGCATCAGCTTTCGATGGTAGTCGTACATGACCGGCATGGAGACCCTGGCCTGATCTCCGATGGCCGCCACCATGTCCATGGTGGGCAAGGTGGCATGTACCCAGTACTCCATGCTCTCCCTGGCCAGCCGGTCCAGGGCGGGGATGGGTCCCTCGCCCGCTCTTTTCCAGGCGCGATACACCTCGAACAGCCGGGCATGAGACAGGCCATAAGCCGTCCCCTCCCGGCTTCCTCCTCCGTGATAGTCCCGAAAATAGGCTGCCAGCCTGGGCCAGCTGTCCTCCCGCAGCCATTCGAGCCAGCGGGAGGAGCCGCTGGCCAGGGCCCAGTACACCGTGGCCTCGAGAAAACTGTAATAGTAGTTGTTGCCCGGATTGTCGATGCTCCAGCCTGACCAGGGATGGGCTTTCCCTCCCCAACTGGCAGCTGCAGGATGCCACAGGTTGTCCAGGGTCTGCTCCGCATACGCCGACCAGCGTGCTTTCTGCTTCGCCGGCAAGTTTTCACCACACCAGTCCAGGGTCACGGCAAGATCCGCCAGCATGGGCCCCACCTGAAGATAGGAATCCCCGGCAATCTCCGGCCTGTCACCTGCCGCCACGGCCTTTTCCGCCGTGGCCACCTGGTCCTCGACCATGGCAACAGCCAACTGACAATAGAGTTTCCTGCCCGAAAGACGGGCGGCCAGGGCGGCATCCCTGGCCCGGAATCCGTAGGGATCCTTCCCGGCCACCGCATCGCGCACCCAGTTTTCGAATCGGCGCCATGCCCGCGGGTTGTCTCCCGGCTCATCGACCAGAGGCGGAACAGCAGCCGACAGAGCAGCCGGCAACAGCAGCATCGCTACAAAAATAAACCTTCCCTGTCGTTGGCCAATCATCTCGCCCACCCCTGTCTTCACTGGTTCTCCACTTGCGTCCAATCATACGCCAGGCGGTGAAAAATGGTATTCTTTGCGGTTGCCAGGGCATGGGACTCACGCTTTTTCCGCGCACCACGCCAAGGTCTCATCCTGACCATACAAGGGATCTGAACCACAGAATGAGCATAACCCGAGAAGTCGCCCATTCCCTGAAATGGGTGACGGTTTCCAAATTTGCGGCACAGATCATCCGCTGGGGTGTGACCTTTCTGGTCATCCGCATTCTCGATCCTGACGACTACGGCCTCATGGCCATGGCCGGCGTGGTATTGTCATTCTTCGAGGTCTTTGCCAGCGCTGGACTGGGCACGGCACTGATCCAGGCGGCATCCTTCTCCCGCCGCCAGGTGCAGGAGATCTTCGGCCTGTTGTTGCTGGTCAATCTGATCCTGGCCCTGGGAATGGCCCTGCTGGCCCCCTGGGCCGCCGAATACTACCGGGACGAACGCCTGATCCCCATTCTCCATGTGCTGCCCCTGGTGCTGATGATCTCCGCCCTGGAAACCCTGCCCAGCGCCATGCTCACCCGGGAAATGCAATTCAAGCGCCGCTCTCTTTCCGAGCTGACGGCCTCCGCCATCGCTGCCTTGTTCACCCTTTGGCTGGCCTGGCTGGGGCTGGGGGTCTGGGCTCTGATCTGGGGTTACATGAGCGAAGTCGCCCTGCGCGCCCTGCTCCTCAACCTGGTCAATCCCATGCTGATGCTGCCCCGCTTCTGGTTCAGTCATTCCCTGCCTCTGATTTCCTTTGGCGGCGCGCAGACGCTGACCACTTTTGCCTGGTTCATCTTTTCCAGCATGGACGTGTTCATCGGCGGCCGCCTGTGGAGCACGGATATGGTGGGCATCTACGCCATCGCCATCCAGCTTTCGCACATTCCCCTGAACAAACTCACCCCCATCGTCAAACAAGTGGCGCTGCCCGCCTACGCCCGAATCCACCATCAGCCTGACGGCGAACTGAAAGCTTACTACCTCAAGGCCAATGGCCTGACCATGCTCGTGGCTTTTCCCATCTTCTTCGGGCTGGCAGCCGTGTCACCCGTGCTGATACCCCTGCTGCTGGGCGAGAAATGGCAGGCAGCAATACTGCCCGCCACACTCCTGCCGCTGATCCTGCCTTTCCGCATGTCCCAGGAACTCATGGACCCCGTGTTGGAAGCCATCGGCAAACCCCGCCAGGCACTGAAAAACTGGATGATAATTATTTTCATCACAGCCCCTTCTCTCTACATCGGCGCTGTCTGGAACGGTATTCTGGGACTCTGTATCGGCTGGTTGGTGAGCATGCCCCTGTCCTATGCCCTTACCTCCCGGGTTACTATCACCAACTTGGGAATAGACACCCAGGCATTCGCCAAAACAGTGTTTCCGCCATTGTTCATCGCCGGGGGCATGTTCACATCAGTCCGTGCCGTGCAAGGCATGTTGACGGACGAGTTGGGACGCATCCCTCTGCTGGTGCTGGAAATTGGTATTGGCGCCACGGTCTATCTGTTCTTGTCCTGGCTGTTCTGTAACAAGGAATTCCGTTCCGCCCTGCATATTCTTGGCAAACTCAGAAAACGCTGAAGCCTGTCCGACCAATACCCCAACTTCCTCACAAAACTTCCATCCACGCTGCACCCCGTGTGCGTGTCATCACATAAGCGCCGGTAATCAACGGAAAAAAACAAAAAATGAAGGTAGCCTTGGCACCGATCAAACATCTTGTGGTCAAACCCGATGTTTGCGTCATCCAGTCACCTTCAACCCAACTTCAGCAGTAGCCAAAGACATGAAAAGCCGTTCCCGATTCCCATTCCGTCACATTTTCCTGCCGGTTCTGATACTGGTTTTTTTCTGGTTCCATCCGGCGCTTGCCGGCGTAAATGCCAGCCACCCCCGCATCTGGTTGGACAATGCCACCATCAACAGGCTCAAAGCCAATGTCACCGCAAATACTCCCGAATGGCAGGCGCTGAAAGACTGGTGTGACAGCCATATTGGGGACAACATGCCCGACTACTACCAGGGCCTGGACTGGCAACGCTACCTGTTGAACTATGCCCTGGCCTACCGGGTCACCGGCAATGCCGCCTATGCCCGTGAAGCCATCGTCTACCTGCGCGCCCTCACCTATGATGCCGGCGGAGGTTACGGATCCGGCGTCGTAGGCAACGGTGAGGGTGGGGCAAGCTCGATTACCCATGATTCCGGCTACGGGGCACGCAGCTACGGAATGTCCCTGCCCGTGGGCCGCGACTGGCTGGACGGCGCACCGGGTCTGACTTCCACACTGATTCGCGACATCAACACCCGCCTGGACGAGTGGATCACCTGGGTGTTCACCAGCCCCGATGCCTTTTCCCCTCATGATCCCACGGACAACTACTACGCCGGCTTTTTCTCCATGGTCTATACCGCAGCCATCGGGCTCGCGGGCGACCCCGGTTACAAGAGCGACTGGCTGAACCGCGCGGAAACCATGTGGGCCACCGAGGTACTGCCCCTGATAAACGGCCTGTTCGACGGCGGTGAATGGCAGGAAGGCTGGAACTATGGCCACTGGGCGGTCCGCGAATACCTGCTGTATCCAACGGCCCTTGCCAGTGGCACTGACCTGAACAACCACTGGAAGGAAACCGACTGGCACCAAGACTTGGTAAAAAGCCAGCTGCATATTCTCTACCCCTCGCTGGCCTATGTTTCCGACAATGGCTCCTGGTCCGGTGATACCAAGGGTGATCCCAGGGACAGCACCCTGCGTTTTCTCGCGTCATTCACTCCCGTCAGCCCGAGCCTGCGGGGAATCGCCCAGTGGGGCGCAAATCACATGAAAGCGGAAACTTCGGAAGAACTCTGGGAAAACTTCCTCTTCGCCAATCCTGATGTTGCGGAGATATTGCCGACCAGCGCCAACATGGGGGGGCTGCACTATGGCATGAAGGGTCACGGCATGGCCCGGGGTGACGACTGGAATAATACCATGGCGACCTACGTGGACGTGATCGGCGGCCTGGAAGAAAACGACCAGGGTGAGTACAACCTTGGCGAGGTCAAGATTGGCTCCCGGGGGGAAATCCTCCTGGTGGACGCCGACACATGGCAGTGGGAATCCCAATTCGCCAATATCCTCACCATCACAGGTGACCATTACCACGCCCCCTATCAGGAGAACGATACGCCGGATGCCAGCTTCGATGTTACTGGAATAGCCCACAAGTTCGCCTACTTCCTGTCCGACAGACTGGAACAAGCATATGACTTCGACTATGACGATTATCAGGACGGCGGAGCCCCTTCCGCCTCCTCATACCGCCGGGAAGTGGCTTTCCTCCCCCCGGATCATGTCATCGTTCTGGACAATATCCAACCCACCACCACGGCCAATCGGGTGACCCTGCAGTGGCATTTTGCCGAACGGCCCACGGTGAGTGGCGACCGAATCAGCATGAGCCGGGGCGCAGCAAAGCTGTTCCTGCGTCCCTTCGGCACGGCCTTCCGAATCTCGGTACACGACGCTTCCGCAGAGCGTGCCAACAGCACCCCCCCGCTCGATGTACACAGGGTGGAATTGGAACAGCTCAATGGTTCCACGGACCTGCAACTGTTCTCGGTATTCCAGACAGCTGACAGTTCAGCAGGACAAATGGACCCCGTGGCGGAAATCAGCTCCAGCACCGGCAACATGAAAGGCATCAACATCGATGCAGCAGATGCCGCCCTGGTGGCTATGTTCTCGAAAAGCACGGCGCTGCAGAAAGAGCTGATCTACAACCCGCCTCACACCCAGACGCTGACGCGCCACCTGCTGACCGGCATGGAGCCCGGTATCTACGAGGTCTATGTCAACAACAGCCTATACAAAGCAAACCTGGGCACGGGGGAACACAATACCCTCTACTTCGAAACCGGCACCGGCACATCTTTCCATGTCGCCAAGTCCGGAGAACTGCAGCTGCTGTTCTCCAGCGATTTCGAATAAACCATCGCCATAAACCGATCCGGCCACGCCGGGACCGGATCGGCAATTGGACCGCGTCAGCGGCCTTTTTCATGCGCCTGCCAGCAGCTCATCCATGATCTGAAGGATGCGCTCAGCATTTCTGATCCAGGTATGACGCTCACGAACATCCTGCAATCCGCGGGCAGCAACAGCTTGACGCTGAACAGGATCCGCCAGCAAGGCCGACAAGCGTTCACGAAAGGCCGTCCTGTCCCCGGCGGGAAACAGGCAGCCATTGACGCCATCCTCGATCACATCCCGTACCGGGCCGACATCCACCGCCAGCACGGGCTTGCCCCGGGCCATGTATTCGAACATGACGATAGGGGAACCAAAAAGATTGGAATGGGGCAGGACACAGATATCCATGGCGTCGATGTAATCCACCACCTCTGCACGCTCCACCGCACCAGTCAGGGTGACTGTACGTTCCAGGGAAAGACGCGTCACCTGCTCCCGCAGTTCATCCATGAAACGGCAGGGGCCAACAACAAGAAGATGCAGATCCGGCCATTCCGGCTGCAGTCGAGCCATGTCCTCCAGGAGTAGATCCAGCCTGTCCCAGCGCACGATCTGGCCGACGAAACCTACCACCGTGTGCCCCTGCAGGCCCAGTCGCTCACGAACCTTCATCCCGGGTTGGCCGCCATCCGCCAACGCGTCTTCACTCACAGCATTGGGAATCACTTGAATCTTGTCCTCCGCCACGCCCCGCTGCACCAGGGTCTGCTTGAGGAAGCTGGAAACCACCAGGATGCGGTCCGCGCGCCGAAACACCGCCGCCTCCACCTTTTTGGCCAACCAGGGCAGGGCCTGCCCCCTGGCTCTCTCTATACCGGCAATCTCGTTGACTTCGAGAACCGAAGGGATATTCCGCCGCCTGGCCAACCAAGTGCCAACAAAACTGAAGAATGCATAGCGTTCATAGAAGACATCGACCTGCTCCCGGCTCATACGTCGGGAAAGGTGACGCCAAGCCCACGGGTTGTAGGCCAGTTCCGCTGCCTCGAAAACGAACTGGGGCGCATGCCGGCTGAGATAGCGAAAAAACCGGGCATACAGGGAATACGCTCCTTTGTCTGGCGCCGGTACTTCCCTGGTTTCCGTGGCGCGCATGACATTCACGCCCGGCGCCTCCTGTAGAGCCACTTGGCAGCCCAGCCTGCGCAGGGCGCGAACCACTTCCCGGATGTGCACGCCCTCGCCGCCCCGTCCCTGGGTGCGATGATGATAGAGAATGTGTGGTTTTCGGCGGGTCGGTTCCATTTCTTTTCCCTGCAAGCCTACAAGTCCTGGCATCTGACCAAATCAAACCCTTTCTGCCTGACCATATCCAACAGGACAGGCAGGGCCTCCAGGGTATGCCGGTAGTCTTCGTGCAGCAGCACCACGTCGCCGGGGACCAGGGATTTGCGGGAGAAACGCTCCACCAGCTGTCCCGCTTCCTCCACGCGCGAGTCGTCGCTGTCCACGGACCAGAAGACCGTGCGGAACCCGAGGCGGACCAGCTTCAGGAACACCAGGGGGGGGATATTTCCATAAGGCGGGCGAAAGCTTTTTCCCAGGGTGCATCCGCAGATATCCTCCAACAGTTTCTGGCAATGCAGAACATCCGCCAGATACTCCGCCGGACTGCTGTCGAGCAGGGCATAATGACCGTAACTGTGGTTCGCCACCTCATGCCCTTCCTCCAGCATGCGCCTCACCAGGATCGGATACTTTTCCGCCTCCTCCCCGACGACGAAAAACGTGGCTTTCACTCCGGCTTCGCCAAGCACATCGAGAATGCGCGGCGAATGTTCCGGGTGAGGCCCGTCGTCGAAACTGAGGGCGACCTTCCTGCCCGCCATCCTGCCACGAAACAATAACCACTGAGGCGCCACAAAGCTGGTGAAATGTTTGATCTGACGTCCTACACCCATATCTCAGCTACCAGGCAATCTTCTGCGCGCCACGCAGGTGACGCCACAGTCCCATGACAGCGGCCGCGTTGAGCACCACGAATGTACGCGCCAGCTTCCCGAGACGTCCCGCCTTTTCCCCCAGGAAGGACAACAGGTAGAAAATCGCCTGACCTCCCAGCAATATGCCTGCCGTCACCCGCAGCCAATCCGGCTGCTGGGCGTCGCAACTCAGAAAAGCGCTACTCAACAGTAACGCAAGCAACGCCCAGGGACAGAGCAGCCGCAGCAGCTTGTGCGACATAAATTCGAACCAGACCGGGTTTCTCCAGGGCAGCAACAGTGCCGGAAGGCGGGAGATGAGCTGATAATTCCCCGCCAGGGTACGGATCTTGCGCGCGAACTCCCGGCTGTCCGGCATGGCCTGATCCCAGGCCACGGCTTCTGGTACCAGGATCACCCTGCGTCCCTGCAGCCACTGCAGGGATGGAACCCATACATCATCCAGGATGATGTCCTCGGGAAGATCCTGCATGTCAGCGGCAGCAATCACATACAACGAACCGGAAACGCCGGTGACGCCGCGAAACGCGGATTCCGCCAGGCGTATCCAGTTCTCGTACTTCCAGTACAATCCCGCCCCCGTCTTGCCACGCAACAACAGCTGACCACCAGCAAGCCCCACCCCGGGTTCTGCAAGCCCTGCCACAAGCCGGGCAAGACATGTTCTATCCAGGGGTTGGCGTATGTCGGTCATCAGCAAGACTTCCCCCCTGGCCTCTGCTCTCAAGCGGTTGAGAATGGCCGGCTTGCCGCTACGCCTGTCCATGCGAAAAACTTTTACCCTTTGGGGATGCGCCCGCGTACATGCATCCAGCAGTTCATCCGTATGGTCAGTGCTGCAGTCAGAGCAGATCAGGATCTCCAGTCTGTCGGCGGGATAGTCCTGCATGAGCAGGCTGTCCAGTTTCTCCTGAATGAAGGCTTCACCGTTGAACACGGGTATCAGGGCGGACACCATGGGCATTTCCTTCCCTCGCACGCCCCGGGACCGACGGGGAAACAGCCATGCCAGCAGGGCAATGACCAGAGGATAGCCTGCATAGGTATAGGCCAGGATCATCAGGGAAAGAAAGAAAACGGATATCATGGGGTCCTGTCAGCGTCCATGCCATGGAGAACCTCATCATAACAGGACAGGTAGCTGCGAATCATGGCGTCGAAGCTGAACTGTTGCAGGACACGCTCCTGCCCGCCCTGCCCCAGCCGCTCCGCCAAGCCTTCTTCCGTAAGTACCCGCACCAGTGCCGCCGCCTGCTCCCGGGGACTGGAATGGGGCACCAGTATTCCCGCGTCGTCACTTACCAGTTCATCCACGCCCGGAATGCGGGTGGCGACCACGGGACAGGCGCTGGCCATGGCCTCCAGCAGGGAAATGGGCAGTCCCTCGATAAGCGAGGAAAGGGTAAATACATCAAATAGTTGCAGCAGCTCTGGAATATCCCGCCGCACCCCGAGAAAATGCACATGGCCACCAATGGCCAGTTCATCCACCAGATCACGCAAACCGGCTTCCAGCGGACCCTCGCCAACGATCAACAACCGCGCGTCCGGCACTTGCTGCAAAACATGGGTAAAGGCGCGCAACAGGGTGGCGTGATCCTTGGCCTCCGTGAGGCTGGCAACGATACCGATAATCCTGCTGGCCAGAGGCAAGCCAAGCTCCTGCAATTTCCTGTCCCGCTCGATGCGTATCTGATACGGCTCGGGATCTATGCCATTGTAGATATTCCGGATGCGTGAGGAAGGAATGCCGATATCCTGCTCCAGCGAAGGAATGAGATGCCGGG
The DNA here is from genome assembly GCA_027026755.1 of Sedimenticola sp. Lineage (GTDB taxonomy): Bacteria > Pseudomonadota > Gammaproteobacteria > Chromatiales > Chromatiaceae > Thiolapillus. The sequence goes on from JALVNE010000359.1 coordinate 20,682, forward strand.
CAACGGTGGTTACCAGGCGGGTCTTTCTGCCAAACAGCCTCAGGGCCATCTTCAGGTTTTTTTGTTGGGCGGTCTGGAACTTCGCCAGGGAAGTGTGCTCGGTGTAGACCAGAGGACGCCCCGCTAACAAGGCTCCCAGGCCGCCATAAAGCCAGGAAACCTGGTTGTGGGCATGCACCAGCTCATAGCCTTCCCGGCGAATCAGGTTACGCATTCTGAAAGGCAGAAGATAGTCCCTGGATCTTCGTTTTCGCACTATGTGCACCGGAACATCCATGGCTTCGAACTCCTCTTGCAATTTACCATCCGCCTCGAACACACAAACACTTGGCCGGTAACGGTCACCGGACATCATGGCCCGCGACAACTCCAGTAACAAGGTTTCTATGCCGCCCGTTTCCAGTGAATAATTCACAAACAGCAGCTTGCGGGGTCTCTTTGTAACTTGCCCGTTCACAGATCTATCTCTCCATCGGCGATATACCAGTCCCCTTCGTCGAGAATCCCGGCCCAGTCCCTGTCTCTTTCCGGGTTGGAGAGAATACCTCCCCAGCGAGGGGAGGATCTGGCGATAAAGCCGGCTTCCTTCATGAGTTTTTTCATTTCTTCACCTGACACCAACCCGACATTGATCACCGCATGTCCGAGCCCATGCATCCTGCGCCAGAAATGCCTGAACAGGGGCTTGATCCAGCGGTCATGCCGAAAGCGAAAGTCGTCCACCAGCACGATATCGTCCTCGAAGGAAAACACCAGGAAGGCCACCAGCTGTTCTCCATCGAGCAGGGCGAACAGCTGATAATCCTTGTAGGGACAGTGCGCATACCGCCAGCGCACATAGTCCTCGCCTTGCACGCCCTGAAACCGCCTCTGCCGGGAATTGGCCTGCCAAAATTCCTGCCACTGGCCATCCAGCTCATCCATGGACGACAGAATGCGCGCTTCTCCTGGCACCGGTCCCAGACGATCTTGCAGATAAAGTCCTGTATCCAGCACCAGGGAAGCAGGAACTGCCAGCCATGTTGGAATCCGTCGCTGGGAAAATACCTCTTTCAGCTTGCCTCGACTGCGGATCAAACGGGAAAAGCGCACTCCGCTGCCGATCTGCCTGTAACCCAAGCGCTTGATGACCCCCTGGGCGGCGAGATTGGGAAAACCCAGCATGAAGTCCAGTCCTTGTTCCCAGGCCTTTTCGACGAGGGTGCGCTGCAAGGACAGGGCCGGGCCAAACACCCGGTAATCGGCATCGATGGCAAAATCGATGGCAATTCCCGCCCGGCAGATCTCTCCTTCGAAATGAAAGTCGCGACGCATCGCCGAAGCCGTCCCGACAATCTCGTTCTTCTCCTCATGGACGGCCAGGCAGGTCAGGGTATCCCCGGCGGGATTGTCCTGATACAGCCATTCATAACGGCCGTCCGCGACAAAGCGCAGATTGTCATCCCACAAACGGCGAATGGCCCGGACGTGTTCCGGATCTTCCTGGTTTGCCAATATGATTCTGAATCCCACCTTCCCCCCGAAGGTTGCCCGGTAAACCGCGACTGCCTGGTGTGAGACCCGGCTGTGCTGGCTTCCTCAATTATTCCCTGACACATCACCGCCCGGCCGTTCTGTTACCAGCCGCGCAAGAAATGTCAGCAGACGCCCGGCAACCACCTGTTGCCCATAGGCATTCAGGTGCTTGCCATCATCAGTATAAGCCGGGATGAGCGCCGCATACTCACCCCCCACCAGCTTTATCCGGTATTCCCTGCCGTCCGGGAAACGCGACTCCCAATCCGCCACGTCCGCCAGATGTCCGCTGACGGCATATTTTTTGCGGATTATCTCATTGTATTCATTTCGCTTGATATTGGCCTCATCTCCCCATACCTCCATGCCCAGCAGCCGTTTCAAACTTGCCTTGAAACCGCTGTCGAATATCCGCAGAGGAACAGTGGAATACAGAAAAACGGTCTGGGGAAACTCCGCCTGCAGCCTGGACATGGTACCGGCATATTCATCCGCCAGCGCTGCCACATCCGTCTCTTTGCCGATATCCACATAGCAGAATTTCAGCATGGCCATGTCCGGGTGGCTGTCTCCCAGCCGATTTTCCAGGAAGGCCTGAAATTCCATCATTTTGCTGCCCGGATCACCATTGCTCCCTATGGCAGAATGCAGCAGCCCCGCAGGGGGCACGGGTTCGCCTGGCTTGAGTTCCTTGACGGTGAACAGGCCGGGCAGGCCCATGCGGGCCAGTACCTTTTCCACGCCATCGACGATGTTGTAACCAACAGACTGGTGAGCAAAATAGAAAGTCTTGCCCGAAAGCGCTTTCACCTGTTCCGGCGAAAGGGTTGGCAAGGGAATGGTTTGCTGTTTCATGCTGTCATCACCACAGGCGCCCAGAAGCAGAAAAATGGCTCCCAGGACAACTTTGGCAATCGATGATCTTCCATATTTCATGTTCGCCTCCTTTTGTCATGACGTTACACCAGCTGAAACACTCTGACAACGCCAAAGCTGTTGTTCCCCGAAACAGGCTTGGATACCATGACCATCCACCCACCACGGACAGGACGCCATGATATCCGATCACAGCATCTGCCTCATGTACCACTGCCTCTACGAAGGAGAAGAAGAGTACCTGGAGCTGCATCCCGACGACAGGCCTTACAGCCTCTCCACCCACCAGTTTCGGCAACAGCTTCAGCTGTTGGCGGACAAGCACATTCCGGTACTTTCCGCTCGGAAGACGGAAGCGAATCCCCGCCAAAGCCTGCGCCAACCGCATGCCGTGGTGCTCACCTTCGACGACGGGCACCAGAGCTTCCATCGCCACGTTCTGCCCATTCTCGCGGAATACGGACACACGGCCTTCATGTTCCTGAGCACCGACAAGATCAGCGTGGATGGCCATTTCCTGAACTGGCCGGAAGTGAAGGAGCTGCATGATGCCGGCCATGTCATCGGTGGACATGGCGCCAGCCATCGCTTTCTGGATGAACTGGATCAGGACGAAGCGAGGGAGGAACTGCGGGTCTCCAGGGAACGAATCGAATCCTGCACAGGCATACCCTGCACCACCATGTCCTTTCCGGGGGGAAGATACAATGCGACCGTACTGGATCTTGCGGAAGACCTGGGCTACCGGAGCTTGTTCACTTCGGAAGTTCGCGCCCCCCTGTTCGACCGCTCTCCCTTGCTCATCGGCCGCTATGCCATCAGGCACAACATGGGCCTGTCCGAATTCTCAACCATGGTCACGGGTGATCGCCGCTACGCAGCAAGGCAACGCAGCCTGCAGCTGGCCAAGAAAGGATTGCGGAAACTGCTGGGAAACGAGCGTTACCATCGTCTCTACCAAAAACTGGCCACTCGCCGCTGACCCCATGATTCACAGGGCAAAAGCCGATCAGCCGGCCAGGTGTTCCAGGTACCAGCCAGCGGCCTCGTCCAGGCCCTGGGTAATGGAATACCCGGGCGCATAACCCAGCAGATCCCTGGCCTTGCTGATATCGGCCAGGGAATGCAACACGTCCCCCACGCGAAAATCCCGATAGACGGGTTCCACTTCTGCAGCGGCAGGATACGCCGCACACACGCGATCCCGGATCAAACGGAACAACTCATTCAGCGATGTCCGTTCACCATAGGCCACGTTGTACACCTGGTCCAGCGCCGCTTCGTTGTCCGTGGTTGCCGCCAGCAGGTTCGCCTGCACGCAGTTGTCGATGTAGCAGAAATCCCGGCTGGTACTGCCATCGCCGTTGATGTACAGAGTCTCCCCCTTGATGAGGGCCGCAAACCACTTTGGAATGACTGCCG
>JALVNE010000360.1 GCA_027026755.1 Sedimenticola sp.
TTGGTGCCGATCTGTATGGCCATGGCCGCCAGCAGGGCCGCCAGGGCGGGCAGCCAGTGCAGCACGCCCTGTTCCGACCAGGCCAGCACCGTGCCCAGCAGCACCGGGCTGACGGACAGGCCCAGGGTTTTGGGGCGGATGGCGGCGAGCCAGGGATGCCTCATGGCGAAAGTTCAGGGACGGCGGGGAAACTTGTTGAAGTCCGGCGGACGCTTTTCCAGGAAAGCATCCCGGCCTTCCCTGGCTTCTTCCGACATGTAGAACAGGGCCGTGGCATTGCCCGCCAGTTCCTGTATGCCCGCCAGGCCGTCGGTGTCGGCATTGAAGCCCGCCTTGAGCAGACGCAGGGTGGTGGGAGAATGGCGCAGCATCTGGCGGCACCAGTCCAGGGTTTCCGCCTCCAGCCTGTCCAGGGGCACCACGGTGTTCACCAGGCCCATGTCCAGGGCCTGCTGCGCATCGTACTGACGACACAGGAACCAGATCTCCTTGGCCTTTTTCAGGCCCACGGTGCGCGCCAGCAGGCCGGCGCCCAGGCCGGCATCGAAGGAGCCCACCCTGGGTCCGGTCTGGCCGAAACGCGCATTGTCCGCGGCGATGGTGAGATCGCAGACCAGGTGCAGCACATGGCCGCCGCCGATGGCGTAACCCGCCACCATGGCCACCACGGGCTTGGGCAGGCGGCGGATCTGCATCTGCAAATCCAGCACGTTCAGGTGCTGCACGCCTTCCTCGTCCTTGTAGCCCCCTTCGGTGCCCCGCACCTTCTGGTCGCCGCCGGAGCAGAAGGCCAGTTCACCCTCGCCGGTGAGAATGATGACGCCTATGTCCTGGGCGTGATGGGCATGATGAAAAGCGTCCATGAGTTCTTCCACGGTGCGCGGGCGAAAGGCGTTGCGCACCTGGGGGCGGGCGATGGTGATCTTGGCCACGCCGTCCAGATGTTCATAACGGATGTCCCTGTAGGACTTGTCCGCCACGGGTTTCCAGTCGAAGCCGGTCATTCAGGACTCCATGAATCGTTGGGTGAGATCCAGATACTGCTGGCGGCTGGCCTCCGCGTCAATAAGGATTTCCAGCAAGCGGGGGCCGGAACAGGGCAGCAGTTCCTCCAGGGCCCTGTCGAACTCTGCCACCTGCCGCACCCGCCGGTAGGCAATGCCAAAGGCGGCGGCGAGCTTTTCATGATCCAGGGGAACCGGCGTGCGCCATCCCTGTTCATGGCCGGGCAGGCGGCGCTGGGGCAGATAGTCGAAGATGGCGCCGCCACCGTTGTTGAACAGAAGCAGCATGACATCCTGCTCCCGGCACAGGGCCAGGGCGTTTAGGTCGTGGAAGAACGCCAGATCCCCCAGCACCCCGACGGCCTTTCCCTGCCCCGGCCAGGCGGCGGCCAGGCCCGCCAGGGTGGACAGGTTGCCATCGATGCCGCTGGCGCCGCGGTTGCCGAACAGGGCGATGCTCTTGTCCATCACCCCGGAACAGGCGTCGAGAAAACGCACGGGAAGGGAGTTGGCCACGAACAGCAGGCTGTCTTCGGGCAGCCGCGTCAGCAACAGGCGCAGCATGACCACCTCCGGCGGCAGAGGAGCCGCGGCCAGCTGTTCTTCGGCCTTTTGTTCCAGGTTCTGCCAGGCCGTCAGCCAGGCCCCTGTGGCAGACGGCTGTTGTTTAACGTGGAAATACACCGGTAACTCCCTCCCCCGCGCGCAGGGGAGGGTTGGGGAGGGGGTGAGCATTTCCCGTCCCCCCTCTCCCCGGCCCTCTCCCCCCGGGGGGAGAGGGAACTTTTCCATATTCTGGGGTGTGGAATGCCGCCCCTCATGAAAGTCAGTGTGGAAATCTCCCCCTTTCCCTGACCCTCTCCCCCCAAGGGGGAGAGGGAATCTATCTTCCCGGGCAGGGGGCTGTTCCTTCAAGACAGAGAGCAGGTCAGCGGCCAGGAGTTCCGGGCTGGCCACCAGGGTTTCCACGCTGTGTCCGGGCAGATCCAGCCAGCGGCCGGCGGGAGAAACCCACCAGTAGTCGGCCTGGGACTGGACGGCCAGCCAGGCAAGGAGGGATTTGGAAACAGGCGTGGCGCCGCAATGCAGTATCCAGTCCGGGCGCAGACGCTCCTGCAGCCGCACATCCCGCAGAAACAGGTCATAGTGCGCCAAGGGGGGCGCTTCGCCTTGCTGAAAACGCAGGCCGGACAGCGGGTCGGCCAGCACCGGTACGCCCAGGGCCTGTCCCAGGCGCAGCAGCAACGGCAGGGGCTCACCCGGGCCGCAGACGATGACGCCCTTGCCTTTGGCCAGTCGCTCCGCCAGGGCTTGCACCACATCCGGCGCCAGGGTGAGATGGGGTAGCCGCAGGGCATTCACGACCACGGTATCCAAGGCATCCGGCAGGGTTTGCGGCACCAGGGGCTCGCGGAACGGAAAGTTCAGGTGTACGGGACCGGCATTGGCAGCCAGGCTTTCCCGCGCCAGCTGACGGCCCAGGGCGCGCAGACGGCGTGACTGGTCCCTGTCATCCCCGGGCGCGGAAAGCCCATGAAAAGCCCGCACATGGGCGCCGAAGATGTTGGTCTGTTCGATGGTCTGGTTGGCGCCGCAATGCTGCAGCTCCCAGGGCCGGTCGGCGCTGAGGAGCACCAGGGGCAGGCCCTGGCGGTCGGCTTCCACCACGGCGGGATGCCAGTTGGCCACCGCGGTGCCCGAGGTGCAGGCCAGGGCCACGGGGCGCCCGGAAACCCGGGCCATGCCCAGAGCCTGCCAGGCGGCGCTGCGCTCGTCCACGGCCGCGGAAGCCTGCAGCTGGGGATGAAGCTGGGCGGCCAGTATCAGGGGGGTATTGCGGGAACCCGGGGAAAACACCAGGCGTTCCAGGCCGGCGCTGACCAGCCCGTCCAGCAGGGCCAGACTGGCGTCCAGGTTGATGCGCCCCTGGTCCATCAGCCCCCCGTCAGCGCATGCAG
>JALVNE010000361.1 GCA_027026755.1 Sedimenticola sp.
TGGGCCTGATTGTTTTCCCGATCGTCCAGTACCACGGCCAAGGCGTACGGCTCCGGTGTCTCCTTCACCGTTGACCATGGGGAATCCTGCCGGGTGATGATGACAAAGATCCTTTGACCATCCGCCAGGCGGCCACGGAAATCCCATCGTGACACTTGCAATGTGCCACTCTTGCGGGCGACGTTAGAGATCCAACGGTTCCTGTCCCGCTCCCCCATTCCTTCTTCACGATCCCGTTGAAAAGCCGCCTCCACCTCCTCCAGGTCACCAGCGGTCACAAGGGTGAACCAAAGCCGGGTCATGCGGTAGTCGAGCCGGGTGGTGCGCACGTCTGGGGTATGCGCCAGTGCCACGTTGATGCACCGCGTCCTGCGAGCACCCGACCGGAAATCATCAGGTATCGGTAATTCATAGAACTGGCACCGGTCACTTTCGATCCGGTCCTCCGCATAAAGCGTCACGACATTGTCCAGCGACTCGGACAACGCGGTATCGTCTGGCAGACCATAACCAAAAAGCCGGAGTAGTCGTTCTTTCCTTTCCTGATTCTCTATCCCTGCAAACAGGTGCTCGCTGGCAGCAGGCCACCTGGAATGTGCACCGACAAGCGCCCGCAGCAGGTTGTGAGAAGCATTAGGCAACTGCTCCAAAAGCCGGGCGGCTCGATGCGCGACTTTCGGGGCGGCGTAGCTGGTACCGATGTCCTCGGCAAATGGATGCCCTGCCGCAAATCCACCACTCAAGGAAAGGACACCCAAACCATGATGACGCACACGACCACCCGACCGCATGACTGCCAGATTTCCCGCTTCTTCCACCACATCCGGTTTGATGGCCTGGTTCACGGAAGGTCCGCAGCGGGTCAGCGGGAAAGGCTGATTCTCGACTGCTATGGGAATGTCATCGATACTTTCTGGATATCGCTGTGCGTCCCGTGTGGCGGTCATGCGCGCAATGCCTCCAACCGTCAAGACATTGAGCGCGGTGGCAGGATCGAGCAGACGGGACGACTCGCCGAGAAGATAGTCCGGAAATGCCTCGCGGGGATTGTCAGGCAAGTCATGTAGGGAGAGATTTCCGGTAGGTACCACGAACAACACACCCAACTCCCGGCTCAGGCGGTCCAGGGTATAGGCCAACCCGCGCACATGACGACCGTCGTACACTTTGTTCAGATCGCCATAACTGAGGTTGAACACGCGGCAACCATACTGTTCATGAAAGCTGCGCACGGCTTCTTCGACCGCGTTCTCCACGAAGCGCGTCTGGTCGGTATCGTCATCCTCGAACACCTTGCCGGAGATCAAGGTCAGTTCGGGCGTGAAGCGGTCGGCGCGCAACCGGTCCGCCACGTCACCATAAATGGCCAACCCGGCCACGAAGGTGCCATGCCAGGGTTCGCTGTCTTCAGCACGCCGGTGAGGTGGCAAGAAGCCCTGCGCGTCGCCCACAGCCGATTGCAAAAGGGGATGATTGGCGGTGATCCCGGAATCCAGGACAGCGATTCGCGGTGCATTTTCCCCGGAGGGAATTGGGTCTGAAAGCGTGTCGATGTCGGTGGTGAGCAGCTGAATACTCAGACCAGTGCGAGGTGGAAGGTCAACCGTACGTACATCACGATGCCGTAATAAGGTCGTTTCAGCGAACTGCCTGCTGCAGCGCAGGCGGAACATTACCAAGGAGGGCTGGAGCACCCTGTCCATGATGCCGATTCCCTGTTCTTCCAGCATCCGCGCGAAAGTATTGGCCATCGCCTCCCTTTTGTCGCTGCGCTCTTCAGGCCAGAGTTCCACATCGAGCAGGAGGGTATCTCCATCTGGCCACCCCAACTGCTTCAGTGCCGGCCCTGTGCGATCTTCAGCCGTCCAGTGGTCGAAGGCTTCCAGTGCATAGAACAGTTGCGCCCGCGATGCCGTTCCATCTCTGGCCAGCGTGGCAAGGCGGCTTTCGACCTCACGCACCGCCTGTTCATCCATGAAGGCCAGCAATACATGCTGATCTTCCTGACTCACCACCTCCACGCCCGGCAGGGCTTCCAGTTCAGGAATCCGCTCGCCCGCCCGGATGCGAATCTTCAACAGCAGGCGTTCGTCGTATCCACCGGTCTCCTCCTGCCGCGCCCGTTGCCGGGCCTCGGAGAAGCGTTGGCCCATCTGCCGCCCAAACTGCCGCGGATCTCGTGGTTTGAAAGACGGTTTTCGATACGGTTGGCGATAGCGGTCTGTCAGTGGCGTTTCGCGGCTGAACCGAAGATGTTCATAAGGCATGAATCACTTATCCCTGTGGTGGTTTTTGTATTCCCGGGACAAGGCCGCCTTCAGGTCGGTCAATTCGAGGAACTCCCGGCCCGAGAGGATCATTTGTTTTACCGCGCGGCGCAGCACCCGTTCGATGTCCGCATGGGAGAGTCCCTTGAACAGGCTGGCGGTCTTGCTGCATTCCACATCGAAGTTGCGTCGGATGCCGGACAGCTTGAGCGCCAGCAGCCGTTTGATCTGCTCCAGGTTGGGCATCTCGAAGCGGAGGATTTCGTCGAACCGACGCCATACGGCGGGATCGAGCAGCGCTTCGTAGTTGGTGGTGGCGACCAGGATGCTCTCACCACGGTAGCTGTCCAACATCTGTAGCACCGCATTGACGGAGCGCTTCAATTCGCCGTGATCGGATTCGTCGCCACGATCCTTGGCCAGGGCATCGAATTCATCGAACAGGGCCACCACTGGATGCTGGGTGATGAAATCGAATACCTTGCGCAGATTGGAAGCCGTCTCGCCAAGAAAGGAGGACACCACGGAGTCGATACGCACCAGCACCAGGGGCAGGCTCAGGCTGCTGGCCAACACCTCCGCCGCGAGGGTCTTGCCGCAGCCTGAAGGGCCGCAAAACAAGAGTTTCTGGGCCGGCTGAACACCGTAGGAGCGAAGCAGGTCCGCCCGGTTCTGCTCAAGAAGAATCTCCTC
>JALVNE010000362.1 GCA_027026755.1 Sedimenticola sp.
GTGATTACGAGTTTATCCATTCAGTGCTCTGGATCTGAAACAGGTTGGGACGAAACGCGCCATGATAATAAACTTTGTCCGCAGAGGCTACGCCAATGCCATTCGATTCCATTGCGAATTCAGGCCATTGCTTTTCCGCGGGCCGGGCTTCACCCCTGATGGCGGCTGTTGTCGGGCTGAAGCCCGACCTGCGGATGGTTTGTTCCACAATCAGAAGGGGGTCTGCGCCAGGAGCAAGCTCTCCACGTTGGACACCCGCGCCAAGGCCAGCAAGTCCTCGGGAACATGGGTGTAACGCAGGGAGCAGCCTGCGCGCCTTGCCTCCTCCAGCCCCTGCAGCAACAGGGCCAGGGCCGCACTGCTCGCCCTTTTCACCCCCACCAGGGAAACAGTCAGTTCCGGGCTGGCGTCTATGCGACGGGCCATTTCCGGCCAGATATCCGGAATGCTGGCCAGATCCAGCACGTCCGGCAGGGGCCACTCGGAAACCTTGTCGCTCACCCTTCACGCCCCCCGCTGCTTGCGGTTGTGCTCGCTCAGGGAACTGATCAGCCCCTCGATACCACCTTTCTTGACCTCGGCGGCAAAACTGCTGCGATAGTTGGACACCAGGCTGACACCATCCACCACCACATCGTAGATCTTCCAGCGCCCGTCACTGGTTCGATACAGGCGGTAGTCGATGGGGATGGGCGGCCCGCCCTTGTCATGCACCCGGGTGGATACCGTCACTCGCTTGTCATCAGGCTTGCCGCGAAAGGGCAGATACTCCACTTCCTGATCCGAATAATTGAGCAGAGTGGTGGCGTAGGTGCGCACCAGCAACTCCTGGAATTCCTGGGCGATGCGCTGTTTCTGCGCCTCGTTGGCGCGACGCCAGTAACGCCCCAGGGCGCCCCGGCTCATGACGCGGAAATCGAAGTGCGGCAGAATTTTTTCCTGTACCAGGTCGTAGATGCCGCTGCTGTCCTTCTCCAGCTCCGCCTTGCGCTGGCGGATCTGCGCCAGCACATAGTCCGCCGTGGAACGGATCAGCGCCACGGGTTCCGGATCCTGATCCGCCGTCGCGGACAGACCTGCTGCGAAAAGCAGCGCCAGTATCAACATCCTTGCAATCATCATTTGCCTCCTTCCTGTGCCTTGCTGAAAATGAATTGCCCGATGACCTCCTCCAGCACCAGGGCGGACTGGGTGACCTCGATCTCGCTGCCATCCTTGAGCACCTGGTCACTGCCCCCGGGATCCAGGCCAATATACTGCTCGCCCAGCAGTCCCGCAGTGAGGATCTTGGCATAGGTATCCTCGGGAATCTCGTCGTACTCGGCGTAGATATCCAGACCCACCACGGCCTGGAAACGCTCCTTGTCGAAGCCGATCTGCGCCACCCGGCCCACCTCCACGCCGGCCATGGTCACCGGCGCCTTCACCTTCAGGCTGCCGATATTGTCGAAACGCGCCTTCACGCGGTAACTGTCACCGGTATGCAGGGTACCCAGGTTACTCACCTGCATGGCGAGAAAGAACAGGGCCACCAGGCCAACGGCCATGAATACACCGACCAGTATTTCCAGTTGTCGTGAAGATTTCATTGCTGTTTTCCCATCAGTTGAACATCAGCGCGGTAAGGGCGAAATCCAGGGCCAGCACGGCCAGGGAGGAATGCACCACGGTGCGCGTGGTGGCCCGGCTCACCCCCGCCGAGGTGGGCACACAGTTGTAGCCCTGGAACACGGCGATCCACACGCAGGCGACGCCAAATACCAGACTCTTTATGACACCATTGAGCAGGTCTTCGTTCCAATCGATGCGCGCCTGCATCTGTCCCCAGAAGGCACCATCGTCCACGCCCAGCAGGCCCACGCCCACGAACCAGCCCCCGGCCACCCCCAGGGCGCTGAACAGGGCGGCCAGCAGGGGCATGGAGATGAAACCCGCCAGGAAGCGCGGCGTGAGCACCCGGCGCACCGGGTCCACAGCCATCATTTCCAGGCCGGACAGCTGCTCCGTGGCCTTCATCAGGCCAATCTCCGCCGTCAGGGCCGAGCCCGCCCGACCGGCGAACAGCAGGGCGGTGACCACCGGCCCCAGTTCCCGCACCAGGGAGGCCGCCACCATCACGCCCAGGGTGGCCTCGGCAGCGAACTGGGACAGGATATAATAGCCCTGCAGGGACAGCACCATGCCCACGAACAGCCCGGATACGCCGATGATGAGCACCGTGAGCACGCCCACGGAGAACAGCTGTTCCAGCAGCAGCCGCGGGCGGCGCAGCACCTCGCCCATGCTGGTCAGAATATGCAGCAAGAGCAGCGTCGCCCGTCCCAGGTGACGCACGAAGATGATACCGGATCGTCCCAGTCTGGCCAGCGCTTCCGTCATGTCTCCCCCCCGAACAGATCCTGCTCCAGGGGCCGGGCGGGATAATGGAAAGGCACGGGGCCGTCGGGCAGGCCCTGCATGAACTGGCGGGTCCATTCCGAGCCGGAATTGCGCAGCTGTTCCGGCGCGCCGGATTCCACCACCCGCCCCCCGGAAATCACATACACCAGGTCGGCAATGGCGTTGGTTTCCTCCACGTCATGGGATACCAGAATGCTGGTCAGCCGCGCCGCGTCATTGAGCTGACGGATGAGCTTCACCAGCACCCCCAGGGAAATGGGGTCCTGGCCGGTGAAGGGTTCGTCATACATGATCATCATGGGGTCCAGGGCAATGGCCCGGGCAAGGGCGACCCGGCGCGCCATGCCGCCGGACAGCTCCGCAGGCATCAGATCCCGGGCACCACGCAACCCCACCGCCTCCAGCTTGAGCAGCACCAGCTTGCGCAGCAGGGGCTCGGGCAGGGCCGTGTGCTCACGCAGGGGAAAGGCCACGTTCTCGAACACGCTCAGATCCGTGAGCAGAGCACCACTCTGGAACAGCATGCCCATGCGCATGCGCAGACGGTAGAGTTCCTGCC
>JALVNE010000363.1 GCA_027026755.1 Sedimenticola sp.
ACGTCAGACTGTGCTCGCGGGCCGCGGTGCGCACCGCCTCGGCCAGCGGGTGCTCGGAGTAGCGTTCCACTGATGCAGCCAGCCGCAGCAAGGTCTCATTATCCCAAGCCTCGTTCACCGGTATCTGCTCCCGGATCCCCGGCTTTCCCAGCGTCAGCGTGCCAGTCTTGTCAATCAGCAGCGTGTCGGCGCGGGCCAGCGTCTCCAGATATTTGCCGCCCTTGATGAGCAGACCGCGCCGCGCCCCCGCGCCAATGGCGGCCATCATGGCGATGGGCGTCGCCAGAGCGAAGGAGCAGGCGCAGGCCACCACCAGCACCGCGGTGGTCGCCAGCGGGTCACGGGTGAAGAGGAACGTCAGCGCGGCGATGGTCGCCACCACGGGCAGATACCAGGCGGCGAACTTGTCGGCCACGCCCTGGATTTCGGCGCGGTGCGCTTCGGCCTCCTCCACCATCTGGATGACGCGCCCGAAGGTGGTATCGCGCCCGACGCGGGCGGCGCGCACCCGCAGGCTCCCCAGTTGGGCGATGGTCGCCGCGAAGACCTGCGCCCCCGGCCCGGCCTCCACCGGCATGGATTCGCCCGTGATGGTGGCCTGGTTTACCGTGGCGTGGCCCTCCAGCACCTCCCCGTCCACGGGGATTTTCTCGCCCGGGCGCACCACCACCGTCTCGCCGATCTGCACTTCTTCCACGGGCACGGTCACTTCCTCGCCGCCGCGCAGCACGCGGGCGGTCTGCGGCGCCAGGGAGGAGAGTTCCTTGAGGGCGCGGCGGGCGCGTTCGGCGGTGAAGGATTCGGCGTAATCCCCGACGCGCATGAAGAAGACCACCACCGCGGCAGTCGCCCATTCCCCCACGGCAACAGCCGCCAGCAAGCCCATCGTGGTCAGCGTGTGGGCGATGATTTTGCCGCGCAGCGTGGCGCGAATCACGTTGACGAAAACCGGATAGCCGGTCAGCAGCACCACGCCCAAGCCAACGTACCAGGGGATGGATTCCGTGATGCGCTCGGAAACGCCCAGCCACTCGCCGACTACCACGATGAGCAGCACCGCCCCAAAGACCATCCCGAACAGACGCGTGACCTTATCGGTAAACTCCGCCCCCATGCGGGTGACGGCTTCCTCCTGGGCGCTGGGGGATGCCTCGGGGACGCGGTATCCGGCGCGCTCCACCGCTTTGTGAATCAGCGCCAGGTCTTTTGGCAGGCTTTCGACCTGGATCACGGCTTTCTCCGCGCCCAGAAGTACATCGGCGGAGAGAACGTAGGGCACGGCGGAAATCTCTTTTTGGACATGGGCGGCGCAGTCGGCACAGTCCATGCCTTCGATGGGGACTTCGATGGTTTGGGTCATAATTGTCTTTCGATTGTCGAACACAAAGAAAGCAAAACGTATTACGCACACAGGGGTACGGAGAACACGGAGTTTTGTTGAAAAATCTCCTGTGTTCCCTGTGGCTAGTATGATGAGGTACGATAGTAGGGCACGGCAGGCCGATTGTGTCTTGGTGACAAGACCGTCACGGAGTGAGGGTCGCCGTGTCCTTTTCTTCAAAATGTCCGAACAGTTACCTGGGCCTCAGAGCCCGTATACGCTAGACCGGACGATCATACTTTTCACTCCTCAGGAGGTAGCGTATGAACAGCGACAATCTTGTCATTGGGATCGATGTATCCAAAAAATACCTGGACATTGCCTTTGGGCCACAGGACAAAACACCTGAGCATTTGGAATACACCGAACAAGGAGTTGCTGACTTGGTAACTCGTCTGCGACAGACCCAACCGGCAATGATTGTGCTGGAGTCCACAGGCGGATTGGAAAAGCCATTGATGATCGCCCTGCTGCAAGCGGGTTTGCCGGTGGCTCGTATCCAGCCGCAACGAATCCGGTACTTTGCAAAATCTCTGGGTTTGTTGGCAAAAACCGACCAGTTGGATGCACGGGTATTGGCACATTATGGTGAAGCAGCACATCCCAAGCCGACCCCGCTACCAACAGAACGCCAGCAATGGTTTGCAGGGCTGGTTGCTCGCCGTACACAGCTCATCGAGATGCGGGTTTCTGAACAAAACCGTTTGCCAACCACGCCGAAGCCTCTCCAGAGTAGCATCCAAGAGCATCTGGACTACTTGCAGGCTGAGATCGCCCGGATTGAAAAAGAAATTGACGATTTCATTGACCAAACACCGGAGATGCAAGAGAAACGGGACATCATCAAAAGCGTGCCCGGTGTGGGCAACGTGACCGCTTCTGTATTGCTGGCTCGCTTGCCGGAATTAGGGCATCTCAATCGTAAGCAAATCGCTGCTCTCGTTGGCCTGGCACCGTTCAACAAAGACAGCGGCGGGCGAAAAGGAAAACGGGCGATTTATGGCGGACGAGCAGATGTGCGTAGCGTTTTATACATGGCAGCGCTTTCTGCCACCCGGTTCAATCCGGTTATCAAATCTTTCTACCAGCGACTTGTCGAAGCCGGTAAGCATCACAAGGTTGCCCTTGTGGCTGCCATGCGCAAATTGTTGACCATTCTCAATGCTATGCTCCGCAACAAACAGCCCTGGACGCCGCCAGCGCATCATACTAGCCCTTGACTTTCAACACAGTTACTCCGTGGTAAACCTGCACGAAACGGCGAAAGTCCTAATATTTATGCTTCCTCGCACGCGAGGTGAGTTTTGTCATCCGCCGCGGGTGCCATTTTGCGTGTGTTTTGTCTATTGACAAATTATCAATAGAGTATTATCCTATAGGCGAAATGTGAAAAGATCTTGAAGGTTTTCAGAACCTTTACGGTCTCTGCGATAAGCGAGAGGAGTACGTATGCCGAGAGGACAAGGCCGCGGCAGCGGTCGCGGGCGGGGACGCCGCCGACGGGTGATGAGTTTTCTCCAGC
>JALVNE010000364.1 GCA_027026755.1 Sedimenticola sp.
CCCATCGGGATGAGGAACTGCGCCTGGGTGCTTTTTTCGAAGATCAGCGGCAGCAGGCCGGCGAAGGTGGTCAGGGAGGTGAGCCAGATGGCGCGGAAGCGGGCGCTGCCGGCGGTGGTGATCGCCTCCATTACCGGTACCCCTTCGCGCCGCCGCCGGTTGATGTAGTCCACCAGTACCAGGCTGTCGTTGACCACGACGCCGGACAGGGCCAGCATTCCCAGCATGCTGGAGATGCTGAGGGTCATGTCCATAATCATGTGGCCGAGGATGGCGCCCACGGTGCCGAACGGGATCACCGCCATGACGATCAGTGGCTGGCTGTAGGAGCGGAAGGGGATGGCCAGCAGGGCGTAGATGACGAACAGCACGAACAGTACGCCGATCTTCAGGCTGTGCATGGACTCCTGCTGTTCCCGCTCTTCGCCCTCCAGGCTGTATTCGATACCCGGATAGTTTTTCAGCAGCTCGGGCAGCAGCCGGTTGAGATCCCGTTTTATCGCTTCCAGATCGGTGCTCTCCTTGTTGGCGTCGGCGCGGATGTTGATGGTGCGTTTGCCGTCGATGCGGGTGATGCGCGCGGGACTCTGGCCGCTGGTTGCGGTGGCCACCTCGGTGAAGGGCAGTTCGGTGCCGTCGGCGGTGCGGATGCTCATCGCTTCCAGCGCCGCGATGGTGTGCCGCTGTTGCTCGGGGTAGCGCAGCACCACCCGCACCTCTTCTCCGTCGCGCTGGATGCGCTGCACCTCATGGCCGAAAAATCCCTGCCGCACCTGACGGGCCAGGTCGGCCTGGGTCAGACCCAGTAGCTGTGCCTGTGGCTTGATGGTCAGCTGAATCTCCTCCTTGCCGCCCTCCAGGGTGCTGTGGATGTCGAACAGGCCGGAGTATTCGCGCAGCCGCTGTTGCAGCGTGTCGGCAATGCCGGCGAGCTGTTGTGTGTTGCTGCCGCTGAGCTGAATGTCGATGGGCTCTCCCGCATGGCCGATCTCGGCGCGGAACGAGATCTCCTGTACTCCGGGAATGGCGCCGATGTTGTTGCGCCACTCCCGCACCAGCTCCGCGCTGGTGATCTCCAGTTTGCGCTGCTCCGGCGGGATGATCTCGAATATCACCCTGCCGATGTGGGAGTCGATCAATCCGCCCCCTTTCCAGCCGGTGGTGGAGATGATGTCGCGGATGATGCTTTCACCCGTTTCGGGATCGGTGTATTTGTCGCGCAGTTTCTCCGCCTCTTCGGTAAAGCGGGTGACATGTTTCAGGGTTATCTCGTAAGGGGTACCGGGTGGCATGGTGAGCACGGCGCGGGCGGTTTCACTCTGCACCCGCGGGAAAAACACATAACTGAGATGGCCGCCCAGCACCAGGCTGAAGATGATCAGGCTGATGCCGATAAACAGCGACAGACTCAGATAGCGGCGCTGCAGTGCGCTTTTCAGCAGCGGGCGGTAGAGGGTTTCGATGGCCCGTTCAAAACCGTCGGCGATGCTCCCCTGTACGCGCGCCAGCAGCTTCATCCAGCGCTGCCGCGGGGGTTCGCTGCTGAGATGTTTGAGATGGGCCGGCAGGATCAGCTTGGACTCCACCAGCGAAAACAGCAGTACCGGAATGACGATGGAGGGGATCTGGGCGAAGATCTGGCCGCGTACCCCCTCGACCATGAACAGTGGCAGGAAGGCGGCGACGGTGGTGAGAATACCGAAGGTGACCGGCACCGCCACCTCCTGGGCGCCGTCGATGGCGGCGCTGAGCCCGCTCTTGCCCCGTTTGCGATGGGTGTAGATATTCTCGCCGGTAACAATGGCATCATCCACCACGATGCCGAGCACCACAATGAAGGCGAACACACTGATCAGGTTGATGGTCACCCCCAGCTCGGGCGCCAGCGCCAGTGCTCCCATGAAGCTGATGGGGATGCCGACCACCACCCAGAACGCCACCGCCAGGCGCAGGAACAGGGCCAGCAGCAGGAAGATGATGATCCCGCCCTGCAGTGCGCTGTTGGTCAGGGTGCCGATGCGCGACTTGATATAGCGGGAGCGGTCGTGGGTGTAGCTGAGGGTGACGCCCGGCGGCATGGTCGCCGCCGCCTGCGCCACATACTGCTTGACAGTGTCGCCCACCTCCAGCGCGCTCTGGTTGCCGACCCGGTAGACCTCGATGGCCACCATCGGCTGGTGGTTGAACTCCGCCTTCAGCGGCACGTCCTCAAAGCCGTCCCGGACTGTGGCGATATCGCCCAGGGTCAGCCGGGTGCCGTCGGCCCCGGTAATCACGGGAATGGCGGCAAACTCCTGCTGCCGGTAGGCCTGGCTGCGGGTGCTGAGCAGGATCTCGCCGGCCCGGGTCTTGAGCGCCCCGGCCGACATATCCAGGGAGCTGTTCTCTATCGCCCGGGCAACATCGTCAAACTTCAAGCCGTACTGCTTCAGGGTATGTTCCGCGATTTCGATGCTGATCTCGTAGGGGCGGACCCCGATCAGCTCCACCTGGGATATAGCAGGCAGGGCCCGCAGCTCATCACGCACCCGCTCGCCAAGCTGGCGCAGTTCGCGCTCCGGCAGTTCGCCGGCGATCACCACATCGATCACCTCCTTGCGCTGCTCCACCAGATTGACCACCGGGCGTTCGATCTCGGCCGGGAAGGTGCTGATGGCATCGACGCGGCTCTTGATATCCCCCAGCATGTCGCGGGCGTTGTAGCCCCGTTCAATCTCCACAATGACCGTGGCGACATCCTCCATCGCCACCGCGGTGATCTGCTTGACCCCCTCCAGATTGCGCAGTGCATCCTCCAGCCGCAGCACCACGGCGGACTCCACATCGGCAGG
>JALVNE010000365.1 GCA_027026755.1 Sedimenticola sp.
GAGCGGTAAGCTGACCACCGGACATATAACGCACCTTGGCGGCGGTATTGAAGATCTGATCCATCGCCAGCCAGGCGAAGTTTACCGACATGATCTCGATAACAGGACGAACGCCGAGGAAGGAGGCGCCGATCCCAAGCCCGGTAAAACCATTCTCGGAGATCGGGGTATCGATCACCCGTTCCGGGCCGTACTTGTCGAACAGTCCCTTGGTGGCCTTGTAGGTTCCCCCGGCGACACCGATATCCTCACCCATGCAGATCACCAGCGGATCACGGGCCATCTCCTCGTCATGAGCACGGCGAATCGCCTCCCAGTACATCAGTTCAGCCATTATTGCGCCCTCCCGTGCACCCAGGGGTCGTTCTCCGCAAGCACATACTTCTCCAACTCCTCCACCTTCGGCTCGGGGGAGCTCTCGGCGAACGGGATGACCTCCTGCTCGATCTCGTCGAGGATTCCGGTATCCATTGCCTTATACTCTTCCGCCGTCAGTTCACCCGCCTCGATAAGACGGTCACGCAGAATGATGATGGGATCACGCTTGCTCCACTGACGCTCCTCCTCCTTGGCGCGATAGGCGTTGGAATCCGACATGGAGTGACCACGGTAGCGGTAGGTCATCAGCTCCAGAAAGTAAGGCCCCTTGCCGGAGCGAACATGGTCAACGGCAGTTTTGGCCGCGGCATGGACCGTTTCGATATCCTGACCATCCACCTGGGCAGCGGGAATATCGTAACCACAGACACGCTTGTATTGATCAACAACCGCCGTGGAACGCTCAATGCGGGTGCCAATGCCATACATATTGTTTTCGCACACATACAGCACCGGCAGATCCCACACCTTGGCCATATTGAGTGATTCGTGAAACGTACCCTGGTTGTTGGCGGCATCGCCCAGGAAACAGATGGAGATATCGTCGTCACCCTTCATCTTGATCGCCTTGGCGATACCGGCGGCCAGCGGAAAAGGTCCCCCGACCAGCGCATAGCCACCCATGAAGCGGTGCTCCACATCGAAGATGTGCATCGAGCCACCACGCCCCCTGCTGGAGCCGGTCTCCTTGCCAAACAGCTCGGCCATCACCACCTTGGGATCGGAACCACACTTGATGGCATGCACATGATCACGATAACCGGTAATCACATAGTCGCGGCCCGGACGGGCAGCCTCCATAACCCCAATGGCGCAGGCCTCCTGGCCAGGATAGAGGTGGAGGAACCCCCCGATCTTGCGCTCCACATAGGCCTCGTAACAGCGCTCTTCAAAGCGCCGCGCGTAGAGCATTTCGCGCAGCAGCCGTTTTTTATCAGCGGCGTTCATAAAATTCCTATATTTTCTGCCCCTGTCGCGGAGCATCAAGAAGTCATAAAAACGCGTATAATCGGCTTTTTGGAATACAAGGTCAAGGTGAAGCGGGCTTTTCCGGGCAACCGGAACGCCCGAAACAGGACCCCGTAATCAGAGGCAAGGCCAGATCTATGAGCAGCTCCAGATACCGGATTGAGCACGACAGCATGGGCGAACTGAAGGTTCCCGCCGAGGCGCTTTATGGCGCGCAAACCCAGCGGGCAGTGGAAAACTTCCCCATCAGCGGCCTGCGCCTGCCCCGCTCCATGATTCGTGCACTGGGCGAAATCAAGCTGGCAGCAGCCCGTGTCAACCAGCAGTTGGGAGTGCTGGACGAAGAGCGCTCCAGAGTCATCCAGCAGGCGGCCCGGCAGGTTATCGATGGCCGCTGGGACACCCACTTCCCGGTGGATATCTTCCAGACCGGCTCCGGCACCAGCAGCAACATGAACTGCAACGAGGTAATCGCCCGTCTCGCCGGACAGCAAGAGGGCGTGGAGGTACACCCCAATGACCACGTCAACCGGGGGCAGAGCTCCAACGACGTATTCCCCAGCGCCATTCACGTTGCGGCCTGCCTCACCTTGCGCGACCGGCTGCTGCCCGCCTTGCAGCACCTGCAGGAGTGCATCGAGATGCGTGCCGAACAGCTGGACGGTGTCGTCAAGACCGGCCGCACTCACCTGATGGACGCCATGCCGCTCACTTTCGGGCAGGAGCTGTCCGGCTGGGCCAGCCAGATCCGGCATGGCCGGGAACGCATCGAAGGCAGTCTGTGCCGGCTGCAGGCGCTCCCCATCGGCGGTACAGCGGTTGGAACGGGGATCAACACCCATCCCGAGTTCGGGCAACGGGTAGCAGAGGCGCTGGGCGCCCAAACCGGGATCCCGTTCCGGCAGATGGATAACTGCTTTGAGGGCCTGAGCAGCCAGGACGCCGCCATGGAGATGAGCGGACAGCTCAAAACAGTGGCAGGCAGCATGATGAAGATCGCCAACGATCTGCGCTGGATGAACAGCGGGCCACTGGCCGGCCTGGCCGAAATCACCCTGCCCGCCCTCCAACCCGGAAGCTCCATCATGCCGGGCAAGATCAACCCGGTGATCCCCGAGGCGGTAGCAATGGTCTGTGCCCAGGTTACCGGCAACGACACCGCCATCACCATCGGCGGCCAGTCCGGAAACTTCCAGCTCAACGTCATGCTGCCGATGATCGCCCACAACCTGCTGCAGAGTATCGATCTACTGGCCAGCGCCGCTACCACATTGGCCGACAAATCGATAAAGGATTTCAGCATCAACGTCGACCGGATTCAGACTGCACTGGAACGCAACCCTATTCTGGTAACCGCCCTCAACCCGCTAATCGGTTATGAAAAGGGAGCAGAGATCGCCAAAAAAGCCTATGCCGAAGGACGACCGCTGCTGGAGGTTGCGCTGGAACTGAGCGATCTGCC
>JALVNE010000366.1 GCA_027026755.1 Sedimenticola sp.
TGCCGAATCGAGGCTGAAGTAGCCGGATCCATACGCAATATAGAGCAGGGGCAGGGTCAGCAGCGAGAAAAGCGCGGTATCAATCAGGGTCGCAGCCGTGCGCCGCCAGAAGCCGGCGTAATTCGCCTGCCCCTCTGCTCTCATAACTTGAACCCCCGATGTACGGCGACAATTCCTCCGGTCAGGTTATGGTAATCGCAGCGCTCGAAGCCGGCCTGTTCCATCATCCCCCGCAGGGTCTCCTGATCCGGATGCATGCGGATGGATTCGGCCAGGTAGCGGTAGCTGTCGGCATCGTTGGTGACCAGCTTGCCCATCAAGGGCAGCAGAGTGAAGGAGTAGGCATCATAGAGCTTGTTCAGCCCGGGAACGACCGGTTTGGAGAACTCCAGTACCAGCAGCCGTCCACCGGGCTTGAGGACGCGGTACATGGAGCGCAATGCAGCCTCCTTGTCGGTGACATTACGCAGGCCGAAGGCGATGGTGATGCAGTCGAAGTGGTTGTCGGGAAAGGGCAGGCACTCGGCATTGGCCTGCACATATTCCACGTTGCCCACTACCCCCTTGTTGGTCAGATTTTCGCGACCCACCTTGAGCATGGAGTCGTTGATATCTGCCAGCACCACCTCGCCCTGCGGCCCGACGATGGAGGCGAAGCGGGCGGCCAGATCGCCGGTTCCCCCGGCCAGATCAAGCACCCGCTGGCCGCGGCGTACACCGGCCAGCTGGATGGTGAAGTGCTTCCATATCCGGTGGACGCCAAACGACATGAGATCGTTCATCAGATCATATTTGGCGGCCACCGAGTGGAACACACCGGCAACCCGTTCAACCTTCTCTTCCACCGGTACCTGCTGGTAGCCGAAATGGGTGGTGTCAGACTGTTTTTCGTGATTTGTCATTACAATATATACCGTGTCAGGTCTTCGTCTTCCGCCAGTTCACCCACATGCTTGTCCACATAGGCGGCATCTACCGAGACCACGTTTTCCACCTGATCGGAGGCGCTGAAGGAGATCTCCTCCAGCAGACGCTCCATTACCGTATGCAGACGCCGGGCGCCGATATTCTCGGTGCGCTCATTGACCTGCCAGGCCACCTCGGCAATGCGCCGGATACCGTCTTCGGTAAACTCCAGCGTTACCCCCTCGGTGGCAATCAGGGCGGCATACTGTTCGGTGAGCGATGCGTCCGGCTCGGTCAGGATGCGGACGAAATCATCCACATCGAGGGCGCTCAGTTCGACCCGGATCGGCAGGCGGCCCTGCAGTTCAGGAACCAGATCCGAAGGTTTGGCCAGGTGGAAAGCGCCGGAACCGATGAACAGGATATGATCGGTTTTTACCATGCCGTATTTGGTGGAGACTGTACACCCTTCCACCAGCGGCAGCAGATCCCGTTGTACCCCCTCCCGGGAGATATCCGGGCCGCCGCTTTCGCCCCGTTTGGCGATCTTGTCCAGTTCATCAAGGAAAACAATACCGTTCTGCTCGACGCTGTTGAGTGCGCTGGATTTTATCTCGTCATCATTGATCAGTCTGGCGGCCTCTTCATCCGCCAGTACCTTGAAAGCCTCACTGATGGGTAGCTTCTGGGTCTTGGTGCGACCGCTGCTCATATTCTGAAACATGCTCTGCAGCTGACTGGTCATCTCCTCCATTCCCGGTGGTGCCATGATCTCTACCCCGAGCGGTGCGGCGGACACCTCAACCTCGATCTCCTTTTCATCCAGCTTGCCCTCGCGCAGCATCTTGCGGAATTTCTGCCGGGTGGCTGACTCCTTTTCCCTGTCGGGTGCGGGTTCATTGTCAAATCCCACGCTACGCGCCGGTGGCAGCAGGATATCCAGGATGCGCTCTTCGGCGGCATCCTCGGCGCGATGCCGCACTTTCCGCACCGCCTGCTCCCGGGTCATCTTGACCGCTGTCTCCATCAGGTCGCGGATAATCGATTCCACGTCGCGCCCCACGTAGCCCACCTCGGTGAACTTGGTCGCTTCCACCTTCAGGAAGGGAGCATTGGAGAGTTTTGCCAGCCGGCGGGCGATCTCGGTTTTACCCACCCCGGTGGGTCCGATCATGAGAATGTTTTTGGGGGTGATCTCGTTACGCAGCTCTTCGCTGACCTGGCTGCGCCGCCAGCGGTTACGCAGGGCGATGGATACCGCCCGTTTGGCCTCTTTCTGACCGATAATGTGTTTGTCCAGCTCCTGGACGATCTCTCTCGGGGTCATCTGGGACATCTAGTTGGTCTCCAGCTCTTCAATGGTCAAATTGTTATTGGTATAGACACAGATCTCGGCGGCGATACCGAGCGAGTGCTCCACAATTTCGCGGGCACCGAGTTTGCTGTGTGTCAGCAGGGCGCGCGCCGCAGATTGAGCAAAAGCGCCACCGGAACCGATGGCGATTAGATCATGTTCCGGCTCAACCACATCGCCATTGCCGGTAATGGTCAGCATGGCGTCTTTGTTGGCGACAATCAGCAGTGCTTCCAGACGGCGCAGCATGCGATCGGTACGCCAGTCCTTGGCCAGCTCCACTGCGGAGCGCAGCAGATGGCCCTGGTGTTTTTCCAGCTTGGCTTCAAAGCGTTCAAACAGGGTAAAGGCGTCGGCGGTACCACCGGCAAATCCGGCAATCACCTGGTCCTTGTAGATGCGGCGTACCTTGCGCGCATTTCCTTTCATTACCGTAT
Source organism: Sedimenticola sp. (assembly GCA_027026755.1). Lineage (GTDB taxonomy): Bacteria > Pseudomonadota > Gammaproteobacteria > Chromatiales > Chromatiaceae > Thiolapillus. The sequence goes on from JALVNE010000366.1 coordinate 2,698, forward strand.
TCCCCATGGAGACCTGTCCGTCACCACCAATAACCAGTTTGCCGTCGCGGCGGACGCAGAGAATAGTTGTACCACGATACTGTTCCACGGATGAATTCCTTTACTCGC
>JALVNE010000367.1 GCA_027026755.1 Sedimenticola sp.
GGGACTGTGGCCTGGAACATCTGCTCGTCACCCGGGGAGAACAGGGCATGAGCCTGTTCAGCGGGAACGGGGAGGTCCATCACCTGCCTACCCGCGCCCAGGAAGTCTTCGATGTCACCGGCGCCGGAGACACGGTTATCGCCACCCTGGCCGCGGCCCTGGCCGCGGGGCAGTCCATGGAGTCCGCCACCGCCCTGGCCAACCTGGCCGCGGGCATCGTGGTGGGCAAGCTGGGCACCGCCAGCGTCAGCGCCGCGGAACTGGAACAGGGCCTGCAGGAACAGCGCCTGGCCGAACACGGCGTGGTGACAGAAGACCTGCTCGCCGACCTGGTGGCGGCGGCGCGCAACCGGGGTGAGCGTATCGTGTTCACCAACGGCTGTTTCGACCTGCTCCACGCCGGCCATGTCACCTATCTCGAACAGGCCAGCCGCCTGGGCGACCGTCTCATCGTGGCGGTGAACGTGGACGAGACGGTGCGTCAGCTCAAGGGCCCGGAACGCCCGGTAAATCCCCTGGAAAACCGCATGCATGTGCTGGCGGCCCTGGGATTTGTGGACTGGGTGGTGCCCTTTGCCGAGGAAACCCCGGAGCGTCTCATCTGCCGCCTCAAACCCGACCTCCTGGTCAAGGGCGGCGACAACGATCCGGACAAGATTCCCGGCGCCGCCTGCGTGCGGGAAGCCGGTGGCGAGGTGAAGGTGCTCAGTTATGTGGACGGTGTTTCCACCACGGCCATCGTCAACAGCATTGCCGCCCGCTCCGGGAAATAAAGTGCCCGGCTGGCCTGGCATCCCCTGGTTTGCAAAAGCGTATTCACCATGATGCATTCCACATTCCGGATCATAGATAAAGTCCCTCTCCCCCTTGGGGGAGAGGGTTAGGGTGAGGGGGGTATCAGATGATCTCACACCATCGAACCCGCCCGATGTTGCACCCGCCCTCGGATGCCCCCTCCCCAACCCTCCCCCGCGCGCGGGGGAGGGAGTTATCGGTAAAGGCTGGTGATGAAGATTTGCTCATGGTGGCAGTGAGTGGCACTGCCGTAGGCGTTATTTGAACCCTTGAGGCGTCTGGTTCATGGAAGTGGATTTGCTCATTTTCGGCGGCGGCATCGCGGGGCTCTGGACCCTGTTGCGCGCCCGCCAGGCTGGCTACCAGGCTCTGCTGCTGGAAAACCGCGCCCTGGGTGGCGTGCAATCCATTGCGTCCCAGGGCATCATCCATGGCGGCACCAAGTACGCCCTTGGGGGAAGCGTCACCCCATCCACCCGCGCCATCGGCGACATGCCCGGCATCTGGCGGGAGGCCCTGGCCGGGCGGGGTGATATCAATCTGTCCCGCGTGCGGCTGCTGTCCGGTCATCAGTACCTGTGGTCCAGCGGCAGCCTGACTTCGTCCCTGGCCAGTCTGTTTGCCAGCAAGCTCATGCAGAGCCGGGTGGCGCCCCTGGCCCGGGACCAGCATCCTCCCCCTTTCGACGTTTCCGGGTTTCGCGGCCGCCTGTACCGCCTCGAGGAACCCGTGCTGGATACCGCGTCCCTGATGCAAGCGCTGGCCGATCAGGCGCGCCCCTGGTGTTGCCTGTATGATGCCGATAGCATGGCGATCAGGAACGATAACGTGGTCATTGGAAAGCTGGCGATCAGCCCCCGCCGGGTGCTGCTGGCGGCGGGCAAAGGCAATGCCGCCCTGATGGAAGGCTGGGCCATGGCAGCGCCGCAGATGCAGCTGCGCCCCCTGCACATGGTCATGGCCAGGGGAAAGCTGCCGCCGGTCCATGCCCATTGCCTGGGCGCCAGCGCCAACCCCCGTCTCACCATCACCAGCTATCCCCTGGAGGGAGGCGAGTCGGTATGGTATCTGGGCGGGGAGCTGGCGGAAACCGGCGTCACCCGGGAGCCGGCTGCCCAGATTGCCCAGGCCCGCGCCGAGCTGGACAGGCTGCTGCCCTGGATGGATTTCAAGTCGCTGCAATGGGCCACCCTGCCCATAGACCGGGCCGAAGTGGCCACGCCCGGCGGAAAACGGCCGGACGACTGCTACCTTGGCGGCGCCGGGACCGTCATGGTGGCCTGGCCCACCAAGCTGGCCTTTGCGCCGCGGCTGGCGGACAGGGTGCTGGAGAGACTGGCGCAGGAAGGCGTCCAGGCCTCGGAGCAGGAGACGCCGCCCCTGGACTTGCCCGCGCCGCCTCTGGCGCCCCTGCCTTGGGAGCATGCGAAATGGAGTTGAGAAACCTGGGCAGTACCGGCATCAAGGTCAGCCCCCTGGGGCTGGGTACGGTGAAGTTCGGCCGCAATCAGCAGGTGAAGTATCCGTCTTCCTTCGAGATTCCTGACGACAAGGCGGTACGGCATATCCTGGAAGTGGCCCGGGAGCTGGGCATCAATCTTCTGGATACGGCCCCTGCCTATGGCATGGCCCAGCAGCGCCTGGGCAAGCTGCTGCCGGGGCCGCGTGAAGACTGGGTGATCGTTTCCAAGGTTGGCGAGATCTTCGAGAACGGGCGTTCCCGTTTCGATTTCACCCATGCCCATACCCTGGCGTCCGTGGAACAGAGCCTGCGGGAGCTGAACACGGATTACCTGGACTGTGTGCTCATCCATTCCGACGGCGACGATCTGCGCATCCTGGAGCAGGAAGGCGCCCTGGATGCCCTGCGGGAACTCAAGGAGCGCGGCCTCATCCGCGCTCATGGCATGTCGTCCAAGACCGTGGAAGGCGGGCTGCGCGTGGTGCGCGACATGGACGTGGTCATGGCCACGGCCAACCTGGAATATGATGAAGAACGCCCCGTGCTGGAAGCGGCCCAGCGCCTGGGCAAGGGCGTGCTGGTGAAAAAAGGCCTCATGAGCGGTCATATAAGAGGCGCCGAAGGCGTGCGGGCTTCCATGGCCCATGTATTCTCCCTACCGGGGGTCAGCAGCATGATCGTGGGCACCATCAACGAAACTCACCTGCGCCAGAATGTGGCCCTGGCAAACGAACTGGCATGAGACAGCTCTATACCCTGGTTCTGTACCTTGTGTTTCCCGGCGTGCTCATGCGCCTGCTGTGGCGCAGCCTGCGCTCCCCGGCCTACCGCCGCCGCTGGGCCGAGCGTCTGGGCCGCTCCGACATTGCCCCGAGGCCTGGCGGGGTGTGGATACATGCTGTCTCCGTGGGTGAAGTCCAGGCGATAGAACCCCTGGTACGGCATCTGCGGGAGCATCATCCGGCCCTGGACCTGACCATCACCACCTCCACCCCCACAGGCTCGGAGCGGGTACGATTGCTGTTTGGTGATGACGTATTTCACGTCTATTGCCCCTATGACCTGCCCTTCGCCATCAACCGGTTTCTGGACCGGGTCAGACCGCGGCTGCTGGTCATGGTGGAAACCGAGATCTGGCCCAATCTCCTGGCCCTGTGCGCCCGGCGGGACATTCCTACCCTGCTGGCCAACGGCCGTCTGTCCCGGCGTTCCGCCCGGGGCTATGCCCGCTTTGGGCCTTTCACCCGCCAGGTGTTTTCCGGTATCCGGGGCGTGGCAGCCCAGTCCCGGGCCGATGCGGAACGTTTCATCAGCCTTGGCGTGCCGGCGGAAAATGTCAGCGTGACCGGCAGCATCAAGTTCGACATGCGCATTCCTGCCAGCGTGCAGGAGCAGATACAGGTGTTGCGCCGTGCCTGGGGCGACCGGCCCGTATGGGTGGCCGCCAGCACCCACGAAGGCGAGGATGAACAGGTGCTGGCAGCGCACAGGAGCATCCTGAAGCAAGTGCCCCGGGCCTTGCTGGTGCTGGTGCCCCGGCATCCGGAGCGTTTCGACCGGGTGGCCGCCCAGGTGGTACGTCAGGGGTTCAATCTTTGCCGCCGCTCCCTGGATGAACCCTGCGGTGAGAATATTCAGGTATTTCTTGGTGACACCATGGGGGAACTGCCTGTTTTTCTGGGGGGCGCGGATGTGGCTTTCATCGGCGGCAGCCTGGTGAAGGTTGGCGGCCATAACATGCTGGAAGCCGCCGCCCAGGGGGTGCCCGTGGTGTTTGGTCCCCATGTGTTCAACTTCTCGGGTATTGCGCGTCTGTTGCGTGATCGCGAGGCAGCTGTGATGGTGGAAGACGCCGGCGGCCTGGCCGTCCAGGTGGCCGCCTGGCTGCAGGACGCCAGCGAACGCTCCCGTGTTGGTGAAAACGGACGTCAGGTGGTCGAGGAGAACCGCGGCGCTCTGCAGCGCCTGGCCAGGCTGGTGGACGATTTGCTCTAACCTCAGGGGCCGGAGTCAAATCGCCGCAAGCCGCTGATTTCAAAACAGCATTTCCCTGATTTGGCTCCCGCCCCTTTTCACACCCCTCACCCCGGCCCTCTCCCCTCCAGGGGAGAGGGAGTTAACCTCAGGGGTTGGGCTAGAATCGCCGTAAGCCGCTGATTTAAAACAATATTTCCCTGATATTACTCCGACCCATTTTCACGCGGGGGAGAGGGGGTATGGCTATTTCGGCTCAGAAACTGAATCCCGAAGGCTGGGGCAGAAGCTCCAGGGGAGGCAGGTCTGTTTCAAACAGGAAATCCTGCACGAACTCGTCGCCATGGCGGGTGATGAGGGTTGCTTCCATGACCGGGGATTCGCCAATGATCATGAAAAGCCTTCCTTCCGGCGCCAGCAGGCGTTCCAGCCGGTCATCATAGCGGGGCAGGGAACCCGTGACCGCGATGGCGTCGAAGCCTCCTTCCGGAAGCTCGGCAAGGAAGGCATTGCCCAAATGCAGATGGACATTGTTGACGGCCTGCATGGCCAGTTTTTCCCGGGCGGTATTGACCAGCGCCTCGTAGATGTCATAGCTGACCACGGAATTGCCCAGGGCCGCCAGGCAGGCGGTAACGAAACCGCTGCCCGTGCCCACTTCCAGGACCTGATCGCTGGGCTTCACGGCCAGGGCCTGCAGCATACGGGCTTCCAGCTTGGGCTCCATCATCACCTGGCCATGTCCCAGGGGAATGCGCATGTCGCTGAAGGCGAGGGCGCGGTAGGCATGAGGCACGAACTGTTCCCGGGGAATGTCCTGCATGACCTGCAATACCCGGTCGTCGAAGACATTCCAGGGACGGATTTGCTGCCAGGCCATGTTGTAGCGGGCCTTGTCGAGATCGAGTCGGGTCATGATGGTTTCCTGCAACGTAAATCAGATCCAAAGAGTAAGCGGAATCACGGTTTCAGGCAAGGGCCGGGCGGCACGCATCGTTGCTCCCTTACCATTGCAATGAGCGGATAAATTCAACAAGGATATTACTCGCCAGCTTGATGTGTCATCGGGGGCGGGGGAGGGGCTACCATATTTCGCTCCGGCCATGGCATCTCAGGGTTTCTGACTTTTCAGCCACTGTTTCTGCGCTTTTCTGATTGTCTCGAAGGCATCTATGTGCCGCTTCAATCTTTCTTCATCGCATGAGGGGCACAGGCAGGGCTTGCCCTTGCCCGTGAGCATGACCAGATTATGGGTGCCGCATTTCTTGCAGGTCATGTATTCCACGGGCGCGATGGGCTGGAACAGGTCGCACTGGATATCAGGCCGCATTCCGGCGAGGGCCGCCAGTTCTTCCATGGGATATTTGTTGCTGAGATACAGATATTTGAGCCGGCGCAGCCGGGCCAGCGGCCAAAGCCCTCCGGACTTTATTCTGACCAAGCGCAGGGATGCCCATTCGAGGGCTTGCAGGTGGGTGAGAGGCGCCAGGGAATGGACGTTCAGGTACTTGTTTTCCACGCCCGAGACGCCCAGGCCCTTCAGGGACGGATGAGCGGCAAGGAAGGAAAGGTCTGAACAGGCGGCGATGTTTTCGAGTTCCAGCCATTCCAGGGGAGCGGCTTCTTCCAGGGGGGCGAGGGAAGCCAGGGAGGGTGAGCTGCCCAGGTAAAGATACCTGAGCCGGCGGAGCCGGACGATGCTGTTCAGGGATTTGATGCCGCTCCAGGAAACATATAGCCCCTCCAGGGATTTCATCTGACAGGCGGCATCGAACAAGGGCTGATTGGCCCGGCTGGAAAACCACAGGAATTCCACCTTGTCCAGGTCGGGCAGGGCCTCACACCAGGATTCGACCAGTTTCCTTTGGGCCGAGGGTTTGAGGTCTGTCTGGGTGCAGGCCAGGTTCAGGTGCCTGCCGCCATCATACTCGGATGGATGGCGGATGGCTTCCGGCGGGAAGTCATGGCCCGGCCTGTGAGCCCAGAAACCGGCCTGGGCCTGGTCGCCGTGCCCATGCACGGCCTGTTTCACCCGTTCCTTGAATTCCTCCAGCAAACGCCGCGATGTTTGGGCCCGCGCTTTTTCCCTGAAACGGGTGAATTCATCTGGGTCTTCGGGCATGGCCTGTCAGTTTCCTCCTGCCTTCATGACCCAGCCGTATATCCGGCTTTCAGCCCCCGGTCACCGGCGGGAAAAAGCCCACTTCGTCGCCGTCTCTGACGGGCGTGTCGTCCTGGGCCATTTCCTGGTTGACGGCGGCCAGCACCAGCTCGTCGTCGGCAAAGATTTCCTCCCAGGGGCCTCCCCGCCCGGCGAGTAAGGTTTTCAGGGCGCCAATGTCGTTGACCTTCTCGGGCAGGGCCAGATTTTCCCCGTCCGTTTGCAGCCGGTCGCGCAGGCTGGCGAAATACAACAGCCTGATCATGACAGCAGCTCGCTGAAAGGCATGAACTGCACCTTGTCACCGGCGGCAATGGTCTGGTTCTCCGGCAGCACCACCAGGCCGTTGGCCCAGGTGGTGGAGCTGAGCACGGCGGAGGAACGGCTGGGATGCACCCGCACCAGATCGCTGCCATCGGCCTGTTTTTCCAGCCGGGCGCGGTGAAATTCCCGGCGCTTGTCGGGCTTGTTCCAGTCGAAGCCCGCGGTGGCTTGGATGCTGACGGGCATGACTTCGGTCAGCCCGGCCAGCTTGCGGATGAAGGGCCGGGCAAAGAGCAGGAAGGTGACGAACAGGGACACGGGATTGCCCGGCGTGCCGATGAAGGGCGTGTCGCCGATATGGCCGAAGGCCACGGGCTTGCCCGGGCGGATGGCTACCTTCCACATATTCAGTTCTCCTAGGGCTTCCACGGCAGGTTTGACATGATCCTCCTCGCCCACGGACACGCCGCCGGAAGCAATGACCAGATCGGCCTGGGAGGCCGCATTTGCCAGGGCCTGCTTGGTGGCTTCCAGGGTGTCTTCCACCTGGCCCAGGTCGATGACTTCGCAACCCAGAGCGCGCAGCATGCCCGCCACGGTGAAGATATTGGAATTGTAGATCATGCCTGGCTCCAGGGGCTGGCCGGGCATCACCAGTTCATCACCGCTGGCCAGCACGGCCACCCGGGGACGGCGGTACACGTCCAAACGATCAACGCCCACGGAAGCGGCCAGGCCCAGGTGCTGGGGCAGCAGGCGCAGGCCGGGCTGGATGATTTCCTCGTCCCTGTAGATGTCTTCGCCCCGGCGGCGGATGTTGGCGCCGGCCTTGGGGACGGTGTTGATGATGACTTCGCCGTCTTCCTGGCAGGTCAGTTCCTGCATGACCACGGCGTCCGCGCCTTCAGGCACCGGAGCGCCAGTGAAGATGCGGGCGGCGGTGCCGGGTTCCAGGGGCGGGGGCGCCGTGCCCGCGGGAATGCGCTGGGAAACCTTCAGTCGGGTGCCTTCAGCAGGCACATCGGCCACGCGCAGGGCGTAGCCGTCCATGGCGCTGTTGTCCCAGCCGGGTACGTCGATGCCGCTTTTCACCGGGGTGGCCAGCACCCTTCCCAGGGCGTCGTGCAGACCCAGGCTCTGGGTATCCGTCAGGGGCCTGGCGTGGGAGAGCAGTAGTTCCACTGCTTCTTCGTAGGGTTTGAGGTCGGAAACCGTAGGTGTGCAGTCGCAGCCAGACATCTTATTTCTCCATCAGCCGGGGAATGAGCACGGCAAAATTGCAGGGCCGGGTGCGGATGTCCAGCTGGGGCTGGATGATCTTCGTCCAGGCCGTGCGGCAGGCGCCGGTGGAGCCGGGGATGCAGAACACGAAAGTGCCATTGGCCAGGCCGGCCAGACAGCGTGACTGGAGGGTGGAAGCGCCGATTTCCTCGAAGGACAGCTGCCGGTAGAGTTCGCCAAAGCCCTCCACTTCCTTGTCCAGCAGGGGCGTAATGGCCTCGGGGGTGCTGTCCCGCCCGGTGACGCCCGTGCCGCCAGTGGAGATGATGACCTCCACCTCCGGGTCGGCGATCCAGGCGGAAAAGACCGCGCGCATCTGGTAGATGTCGTCGGGCACGATCTTTTTGCCCACAAACTCGTGTCCGGCCTCCACCAGGGCATCCCGCAGGTAGTTGCCGGATTTGTCCGTATCCTCGGTGCGGCTGTCGGAAACGGTGAGTACCGCGATTTTCAGCGGTCGGAATTCTTCATTGCCTGTGGCATGTCCCATATCTGGCTCCTGAGATTCCAGGGGTCGGAGTCAACATCTCCAAGTCATTGCAAGGAACGGCGCCAGACGACTCCCGAACCGGTGAATCTT